>NZ_JBOFOC010000214.1:0-8862 GCF_051659245.1 Microbulbifer sp. | reverse complement strand
AGTTATAAAAGGAATAAGGGATTGAAGTCAGGGAGGACTACGGGAGGGTTCCAACGGCTGAAAGCCTCCCGTGACGCGGCAGGTCAGGCAATAATGCCGCGGGTCTGGAGACTGGAGATCATTATTTCCACCTCCTCTTCCAGGCTCATCGAGTCTGTCCGCAGGTGGAGTTCGGGGGACGCTGGCTCCTCGTAGGGATCGTCGATACCGGTAAAGCCCCGGATCTCTCCGGCGCGGGCCTTCTTGTACAGGCCCTTGGGGTCCCGCGACTCAGCCTCTTCCAGGGAGCAGTCGACAAACACTTCCAGGTAATCCAGATCACTCTCCGCGTGCATGCGACGCACCAGTTCGCGATCTTCGCGATAGGGGCTGATAAAGCTGCTCAGCACTATCACGCCGCTGTCGGCGAACAGGCGCGAGATCTCACCCACGCGGCGGATATTCTCCTGGCGGTCCTCCGCGGAGAAGCCCAGGTTGGCATTGATGCCGTGTCGGATATTGTCGCCGTCCAGGCGGTAGCTCAGCACCCCGCGGGCGGCCAGCGCCTTCTCCAGGGCCACGGCTACCGTACTCTTGCCGGAGCCGGAAAGGCCGGTGAACCACAGAGTCGCCCCCTTATGGCCGAGCATACTCGCGCGATCCTCGCGAGTTACATCACCGTCGTGCCAATGGATGTTGGTTGCCTTGCGTTCTATCGTCGCTGTCACCGATACCCCCGGGTAATCTATTCAATGGCCTCTGTTCACGCACTTCAATGGAACTTCCTTATAACAAAAAGTTATTTAAGCGCGCTCGATGGCTAATTATCGAACATTAGCCAGGCAGCGTAAAGCGCTTGTGCAGAGCCCAAATCGGCCACTGCACATAGCAGTATTGTTCTCGCCTGCAGGGCAGTCGTAGGGTGCGCCGTGCGCACCAAACCACCAGTCCTGGAGCGGTGCGCACGGCGCACCCTACGGTTGAACTCCGGAACTTGAGTTTTAAGCCCTTGATCTACAAAGGCTGGCACCACGGATTGGCACTCTAAGGCAGAAACAAAAAAGCCTCACAAATAGTGAGGCTTCTAAGTACCTGATTTAACAGGTTTTATATGGGGTGGCCGACGGGGATCGAACCCGCGACCTCAGGAGCCACAATCCTGTGCTCTACCAACTGAGCTACGGCCACCATAAATCGTGATATGTCAGCACCTTGTGGCAGTGCTGTGAATTTGAGTCGAGTATTTAGCCCAGCACCGCTTTGCGGCCGACCCGGCGCCCATCAGCTGTGCTGATGGGCCGGAATAGTCCTGCGACGACAATCCGGCAATGAGCCCAATCGGAGCAGCCAAACTTCAAGCCTATCCTAAAGGATGGCGCGCCCGGCAGGGCCGAGGCGGCCGTTTGCAAAGCACCGCTTTGCGGCCGGCTCGGCGCCCATCAGCTGTGCTGATGGGCCGGAATAGTCCTGCGACTACAATCCGGCAATGAGCCCAATCGGAGCAGCCAAACTTCGAACCCATCCCGAAAGATTGGCGCGCCCGGCAGGACTCGAACCTGCGACCATCCGCTTAGAAGGCGGATGCTCTATCCAGCTGAGCTACGGGCGCAAGGCATACCCGGTCCAAATTGGTCGGGGCAGAGGGATTCGAACCCCCGACATCCTGCTCCCAAAGCAGGCGCGCTACCAGACTGCGCTATGCCCCGAATCGCCAAATCCGGCAACGGGGTTTAAAAGCTCCCCGCAATCTCACCGTTCGGCAATTGCCTCCCTTGCGAGAGCGCGCATAATACTTGCGGCCCCCGGGGGAGTCAACGCCGCTAAGCCATTCTTTTTGCAACGGTTTATCGGCCGGGAAATTACCCTCGGGCTGTGCCAAAATAGCGCCCTTCGCAAATCAGAGAAAACCATCTATGTCTGCACTCGTTCTGGACGGCAAAGCCCTGGCGCAGAAGACCGAACAGGAACTCTCGACCCGCGTTGCCGCGCTAAAGGAAAAGAGCGGCGGCCAGACGCCGATCCTGGCCACCATCCTGGTGGGCGACGACCCCGCCTCCGCCACCTACGTCAAGATGAAGGGCAATGCCTGCCGCCGCGTGGGCATGGATTCCCTGCAGGTGGAACTGCCCTCCTCAACCACAACCGAACAATTGCTGGCCGAGATCGAAGAATTCAATACCAACCCCAATGTGCACGGCATACTGTTACAGCACCCGGTGCCGGAACAGATCAACGAGCGCGCCTGCTTCGATGCCATCGCGCTGGACAAAGACGTCGACGGCGTCACCTGTCTGGGCTTCGGTCGCATGGCCATGGGTGAAGAAGCCTACGGCTGCGCCACACCCAAGGGCATTATGCGCCTGCTGGAAGCCTACGAAATCGACATCGCCGGCAAGCACGCGGTGGTCGTGGGCCGCAGCCCCATCCTCGGCAAGCCCATGGCGGCCATGCTGCTGAATGCCAATGCCACCGTGACCACCTGCCACTCCCGCACCCGGGACCTGGCCGAGCATATCCGCCGCGCCGATATCGTCGTAGGCGCCGTGGGCCGGCCGGAATATATCAAGGCAGACTGGATCAAGGACGGCGCCGTGGTCGTGGACGCCGGTTACCACCCGGGCGGCGTCGGCGATATCGAACTGGGCCCGCTGGTGGACCGCGTGGCCGCTTACACCCCGGTACCCGGCGGGGTCGGCCCCATGACCATCAATACCCTGATTTACCAGTCCGTGGATTCCGGCGAGCGCAAAATTGGACGTTAGTATTTCCCCCTCTCCCCAACCCCCTCCCCCAAGGGGGAGAGGGAGTAACAAAGGGGGGGTTCCCCATGCGCCTGGATAAAGCCGTAAGCCAGGTCACCGACCTCTCCCGCGCCCAGGTAAAGCGCGCGGCAAAAGCGGAGCGCATCACCGTCAACGGCGCCGTGGCCACTGATCCCTCTGCCAAAGTCTTGGAGTCGGATACCCTGTGCCTGGACGGCGAGCCCCTGCTGGAACCGGGGCCGCGCTACTTTATGCTGCACAAGCCGCTCGGCTATGTCAGCGTCACCAAGGACAGCGAACACCCCACGGTGCTCGACCTGATCGACGAGCCCAACAAGCACAAACTGCATATTGCCGGCCGCCTGGATATCGACACCAGCGGCCTGGTCCTGCTCACCGACGACGGCCAGTGGTCCCACAGGATCACCTCCCCCCGCCATCACTGTGACAAGACCTATTACGCCCACTTGGCGGAGAAAATTGATCAAAGTGCGGTGGAAAAATTTGCCAAGGGTATCTGGCTCAGTGGGGAGAAAAAGCGTACCAGGCCGGCCACACTGGAAATCCTCTTTGCCAACGAAGTGCGCATCACCATCAGCGAAGGCCGTTACCACCAGGTCAAGCGCATGTTCGCCGCCCTGGGCAACCGGGTGCTGGAGCTGCACCGGGAGCGCATCGGCGAAATCCAGCTCGACGAGGATTTGCCCGAAGGCGAGTACCGCCCGCTCACCCCGGAAGAAGTTGCCTCCGTTCAATGAACACACTGCTGAGCCAACTGCTGCAACAAGACCCCGGAGAGACCCTGTGGATCGCCGACGAGAACAGCAAGGTATTGCTGCTCGAGGGCTTCACTTTTGCCGGGGACCTGCTCAGCAATCGCTGGGATATCGCCAGGTTGGCGGAAGACAGGGTAAGACGCAGCTATTTTAATGACTTCCGCTTCGAGGAACTGGAGCGGCGCTATCGCCATATCGTCTACCCGGTCTCCAAGGAAAAGGCGGTGGTGCACCATATTATCAACTGCACACCGGATGCGCTGATCGAAGGTGGGGAGTTGATACTATTGGGGGGCAAGCAGAGCGGTATCAAAACCTATGCGGCCAGGGCCGCACAGCGTTTTGCCGGCGGGAAAAGTCTTCAGAAGCACGGCACGAACTACTCAAGCACCAACATCCGCCCCGGCGAAACTGCCACGGGCACACTGCTGGACGACCAGGACTATTCCCGCCTGCGCCAGCCGGAGACGCTGAACGGGCTTTACAGCAAGCCCGGCCTGTTCGGCTGGGACAAGATCGATACCGGCAGCGCCCTGCTCGCACAGCAGTGCAAACGTTATCCTCCGGCGGACAACGCCCGCGTGGTGGACCTGGGCTGCGGCTACGGTTACCTCTGTGCCCAACTGTCAACGCTGGGTAATTACCAGTTCACCGCAACCGACAACAATGCCGCCGCCCTGCTCGCCTGCACAAAAAATTTCCAGGGCCTGGGATTGCAGGGTACGGTGACTCCCTCCAATGCAGGCGATGAGCTGGAAGTCGATATCGCCGATTACCTGATCTGTAATCCGCCTTTTCACCAGGGGTTCCAGGTGGAGGGGGATCTTACCGATCGGTTCCTGGAGCAGGCCGCACGGCTGTTGAAACCTACTGGCCAGGCACTGTTTGTGGTGAATGAATTTATTCCGCTGGGGAAAAAAGCCGCGGCCTGTTTTATTGAAGCCGAGTTGATTGCCAGGGATAAGGGCTTCTGTGTCTACCACCTACGCGGCCCGGGACGATCGTCGAGTGGTTTCCATACGTAGGGGAGAACCTTCCCGCGCAAGCCGGGCTCAGACACTAATACCGCTACCTTAAGCCGAAAATCGGCATATTTGTAGGATGGGCAAAGCGTAGCGTGCCCATCAAGGTCCCAGAAGATGGGCACGTCGCTACGCTCCTTTGCCCATCCTACGGTCGAAACAACGCTTAAGGTAGCGGTATTCAGCTCAGACACCATCAGAAGACTGGATACCGGCTCAATAGTCGCGAAGATTAAACAGATTCCTGGAAAGCGTGTGCTCCTCCAGTTCCTCCAGCTCCAGCAGCCGCTCCATCGCGTCGCGGGCGGAGGGTGTGTCCGCCCCCTGTAACAGGTCCCGGTATTGATCCGCCAGGTACATCTCGATATCCATCGCCAATTCGGCAATGTTGTCCAGCTTGTTGATATCCAGATTGCGCACCCGCTTCAGGAATTCCTGCTCGCGCCCCTCGGGAGCGAACTGGAACCAGGTGTGCAGGGCACCGGGGGAAATATCCTCGCGGAAGTTTTCCAGCGAGTGGGACATGGAGTCCTCCCGCCGCCGCAGCTGGTCCAACAGCAGTTCTATACGCTCATCACTGGCGAGCTGCTCGTACTCACCATACTGTTGAGCCAACTTCGCGTGGAAATCCCTTCCCTCCTGGATCACATCCTCCAAGGTTTTGTAGCGCATCGCCCCGCCTCAGGGAAATTCTGTCTCTTCCTGAGTATAGACAGCCAGTACGAAAGGGCGCCAATCAAATAACTCAGAGGCGCCGTAGACGGCATTTCAGCCGCCGGCGGGGATTCTGTGGGTTGATGGCTCCCGGGGCCCGGGCGACCAGGTCGGCCATCGCCAGCCGCCGGCGGCTCACGGTCAACACACAGTTCTCATACTGGGGCATTTCCGCACTCCAGCTGGCCAACTGCTCGCGCAGCCCGGTATGGCGCCAGCCGCTGGTAATCATTTCCCGCCGGCTGCCAAAGTTGCTGACTACCAGTCCATCGGGCGTCAGCAGCTGCAAAAGGCTCTTACACCAGTCCGGGTCGGCGGCAACCGTGCGCTCCGCTTTCCTCTGGTCGTGACCGAAAAGGTCGTCGACTATCAGGTCATAGGAACTTTGTTTTTTCGCAGCCAGTCTGCCGGCCACATATTCCCTCGCATCGGCGCATACCAGCTCGGCGTCTCGCACATCAAAATAGCGGCGCGCCACGGAGAGATGCACCGGATCCAGATCCACACCGACTATGCATTCGGGTTCGACAAATTGCTGCAGCAGGCGGATCATCGCACCACCGCCCACACCCAGGACCAGCACCGAACGAATTTTTCGCGGCGGCAGAAAGAAAGCCGGCAACAACAACAGCTCCCAGAACGAACCTTTCAGCGGATCGCGGGGGTTCCACTGGGAGTGAAGTATTCCATTACTGTAGAGGCGCACGCTGGCACCGTGGCGGCGCACCTGGTAGCAGTTGCCCCCCACCTGCCGCTGCCATACGACAGCCATCAGGCGCCAGGGGTATCCGAGTGGTCCAGCAATACCTGCGCGAACGCCTCCAGGCCCGCCAGGTCCTCCGCATCGAAGCGCGCCAGCGAGGGGCTGTCGATATCCAGCACGCCCAGGCAGCGCCCGCCGGCATAGAGGGGGATCACCACTTCCGACGCGGAAACCGCATCGCAGGCGATATGACCGGGAAACTGGTGCACATCCTCCACCAGTTGCGACTCGCCACTGGCCACTGCGGTGCCACAGACACCGGAACCCACGGCGATGCGGGTGCAGGCCGGTTTGCCCTGAAAAGGCCCGAGGCGAAGCTCCTCCCCACGCAGGAAATAGAAGCCGGCCCAGTTGATATCCCGCAGTTCCAGGAACAGCAGCGCACTGGCGTTGGCGGTGTTCGCCAGCCAGTCGCGCTCACCGGTCAGCAGGCCGGACAGCTGGGCACAAAGGGCTGCGTAAAATGGTGTTAACGACATACTTCTTCAACTACTGATAGGGATCGATAAGCGGCTGTTCCGACTGCGAACCGGCAGATTCGGGTTGATACGGCTCCGCATCCACCGTCGGCCTGTTCCATTCATCCTCCTCCGGGTCTTCTCCACGGCCGCGAATGGCCGGCGGGGCGGTGGTGACATCGGAAGCAATCAGCTTGCCGGACGAATCCCACACCTGGACCGCCGGCTTGGGGGCCGGCTTTTCATCGCGTAACACGCGGCTGGCCACGGCTTTCAATTCAGTGCGCCGCCGCTCGGCCAACTTTGTCGCCTCCAGCTCAGCGCTGAGTCGGTTGACTTCCGCCTGCAGATCGCCCAGCTGCGCCTGCAGCTCGGTAATCTGGGTCAACACCCCTTTTACCTTGCGGCTCTCCTGCTCGTAAAGTACCGCGGCGCCGCCAAAGGCCAGGGTAAAAACAACCAGAATGGAAAACTGACGCATAACAATCTCCGGTCAATGCTCTTTCGCCCCATTTGGCTTAGAGCCTGTTTGCGATCTATGGTGCTGCACGTCCAGCGCGGGGTCGGGAAGGGGGCCTCTTTCCGGGACACGCTGTGAATACGTCCCTGTACGCTCGTAATCGGCATCCCTGCCTCATACGGACCCGAAAAGAGGCCCCCTCCCGACCTGGAGAGCTCTTCGCGAGATTCTAAACAGGCTCTTAAACGCAATACTGTTGAGTTAAGGCCCAGCCGCAGAGTGCGCCGTGCGCACCAAAAAGTCTGAAACCCGCGCGAGCCCTGGGGCGGTGCGCGACCGCCATGGATGGCGGAAGTGCAGAAAATGCAGGAGCAATTTTCTGTCATGGCGCACCCTACGAATACAAAAGTGGCCTAACTCAACCGTATTGGGCTTAAACGGCATTATCTAAATAAACTGTGGCTATCTTCTGCGATCTTGTGCATACATCTCAATAGCGGATGGTGACCAGGCTGCCTGTTTTATTATTCAGTGGCGGCATATCCCTGTGCTGTATTAACCCGTCGCCTAACAAGCCGTGGGTTATATTTCACTCCTTGTCGGACGATACCGCGGCGAGCAGCCGTTCCGGCGTCACCGCCTCCTGGTCCACACAGCATCCGGTCTGCCGAAGCGCCGGGATCAGTTTCCCGTCGGCGTATTCGCAGCCGGTGCTCTCGATTGCCCTCTGGCCCATCTTTCTGGTCTGCTGCGGCAGGTGGCCGCCGCCGGCGTGCAGCCTCTCCAGCAACGGCTCATAACCCGACCGCCAGCAAACCAGGTTGGCGAAGCTGCGTTTGAGAGCCGCGGCGATCTGCATGCCCTCGTAATCCAGGTCCCCCCAGAAATACACCGGAAGCTCCACCGGGCCCTGCCCCTGCCACCACTGGAGGAAATCCCTGCGCACTGTCTGCGGCGCATTGTTCAGGGTGCTGAAGCGGGCCACACCGGGTGTGCGCACCCGCGCCGCGCCACCGCGGTAGCCTTCGATATACACCAGTGCCGTGTGCTCTGGCCCGCATTCCGCCAGCATCAGGAAGGAATCCTGGTTTTCGATCAGCAGCACCCGCTCCGTCTGCGCCGGCAGGTACAGATGCATCAGCAGCGGCCGCTCGTGGACTCTGCCACAGAGGCTCGGGAAAAGCGCGCGCACCAGAGCCTGGCGCCCATCACCGTCCAGGTATTTGGAATCGCCGAGAAAACAGCGCGCCGACAGCTGGCGCCAGGAAAGGCGCTCCGCGGGGCGGCCTTCCGCGGGGCGGCCCTCCGCGCGGTCCAGCTCTTCGCCCAGGTCGGCCCAGCAGGCCAGCATCTGTTCGAAATCCTCGAAGCCCGGGTCCAGCTCCAGGCCGCCGGGCGGAAATGCATCCGGGACTTCGAAGCGCCCGGCAAACTTTGTCAGCGCAGCCTGCCACTCCGGATCCAGCCGCACCGGGCGCGACCGGTCCAGCCACTCGCGGATCATCGACTCGCGGCTGTCTTCAAAGTAGAGCCGCGCCCCCTCCCAGGCGGCGCCGCCCACGGGCCGGCGCCCCGGAGGCTTGATTGAAAAACAGCGGTAATCGCGGGACAGCCACACAAGTTCGTCCCAGAGTTCACCATCGTCGTACACGGGATCAGTAAAGGGAGCCAGCGCGGCGCGCAACGCACGGGATGCCTTCCTCGGGTCCAGCGTCATGCCGATCGGCTTTTCCTCGCCGGTGAGAATCTGCTCGTCGCGCCTGTCGAGCACATATTCCAGCAGCCCCATAATCACCGGGTTGGCCGCGGCCAGTTCGGGGATTTGCCTCGTCATGCTTCCCTCTCCTCTTCCCAGTCTGCTCCCCTAATGCAGGAGCGGCCCATGGCCGCGCTCGGCCTCGCTTCGTAGTGGTAGGGTGCGCCCTACT
>NZ_JBOFOC010000213.1:0-18218 GCF_051659245.1 Microbulbifer sp. | reverse complement strand
CCATGGCCGCGATCAAAGGTGGTTACCCTACAGACCGATCGCGGCCATGGGCCGCTCCTACAGAGAAAACGTGCAAAGCACCATCAATGGGCAAACAGCGCTGTTGCGCACCAATTTATTGCAAGCTATCCCGCTGAGTCGCCGCCGAGCCCCATAAAACCCCGCAAAATCCCGGTTGGCACAAACCTTGAATATCTACCGACACCAACACAAAAATTCATCCCCCTAACGAGGCAACGGCGCCTGAACTCTTCGGCAGAAGAGGAAGCGCCTGTGCCACGCCACCGCGCCTTCCCTGCCGAAAATTCAGAACAAGATGGCAGGACTTATGGTTAAACAAAAACTGATCGTGATCGGCAACGGCATGGTGGGCCACCACTTTCTCGAGCAACTGGCCGGTCGGCCGGAAAAAGCTCTCTTCGACGTCACCGTCTTCTGCGCCGAACCCAGGCCCGCCTACGACCGGGTGCACCTGTCGGAGTATTTTGCCGGCCGCTCCGCCGACGACCTGGCGCTGGGCAAGGTTGAACAGTACCGGGAGTGGGGCTTCGAGCTGCTGCTGAATGACACCGCCGTGTCCATCGACCGGGAAAACAAGACCGTCACTTCCGCCAGCGGGGTCAGCAAGTCCTATGACCGCCTGGTGCTGGCCACTGGTTCCTACCCCTTCGTACCCCCGATTCCCGGCCATGAACACGAAAAGTGCTTCGTCTACCGCACCCTGGAAGACCTGGACGCAATCCGCAATGCCTCCCAGGGCGCCAGCATCGGCGTGGTGGTCGGCGGCGGCCTGCTCGGCCTGGAAGCGGCCAACGCGCTGAAGGAACTGGGTCTGGAAGCCCACGTGGTGGAATTCGCCCCGGGGCTCATGTCGGTACAGCTGGACGAGGGCGGTTCAGAACTGCTGAAAAACAAGATCGAGGACCTGGGCGTAACCGTGCACACCAGCACCGCCACCGAACTGATTGAGGAGGTGGACGGCCGCCTGCGCATGCAGTTCAAGGGAGAACGCGAACTCATCACCGACCTGATCGTCTTCTCCGCTGGTATCCGCCCCGAGGACAAGCTGGCGAGATCCGCCGACCTGCAACTGGGCGAGCGCGGCGGCATCGCCGTCGACGAATCCTGCCGCACTTCCGACGAAAATATCTTCGCCATCGGCGAGTGCGCCCTGTTCAACAATTTCATCTACGGCCTGGTGGCCCCCGGCTACACCATGGCCCGCACCGCGCTGGCACAACTGTGCGGCGAGACCAGCGAAGTCTTCACCGGCGCCGACATGAGCACCAAGCTGAAACTGCTCGGCGTGCAGGTGGGCTCTATCGGTGACGCCCACGGCCGCGCCGAGGGTGCCGCGGCAATCACCTTCGTGGACGAGCAGAGCGGCATCTACAAGCGCATGATCACCGACGGTGAGGGCAAAAAACTGCTCGGCGCGGTACTGGTGGGCGACACCGGCGACTACGACCAGTTGCTGCAATACCACCTCAACGATATAGAGCTGCCGGAGCACCCGGAGCAGCTGATACTGCCGGCCGCCGACGGTGCCGCCCCCGCTCTCGGCGCCGGCGCCCTCCCCGCCACCGCCACCATCTGCTCCTGTCACAATGTGAGCAAGGGCCAGATCGTCGACGCGGTACAGGGGGGTTGCTGCTCCCTGGCCGAGGTCAAGGATTCCACCAAAGCCTCCACCGGCTGTGGCGGCTGCGCCGCGCTGCTGAAAAACGTGGTGGACGAGGAATTGGCGGCCCTGGGCCTGGAAGTGAACAACAATATCTGCCCCCACTTCGCCTTTACCCGGCAGGAGCTGTTCCACATAGTCCAGGTGGAGGAAATCAAAACCTTCCCCGAACTGCTGGAAAAACACGGCAGCGGCCGCGGCTGCGAACTCTGCAAACCGGCGGCGGCGTCGATCTTCGCCTCCCTGTGGAACGAGCATATCCTCAAGAAACCGCACGTTGGCCTGCAGGACACCAACGACACCTTTATGGCCAACATGCAGAAAAACGGCACCTACTCCGTGGTGCCGCGGGTGGCCGGCGGCGAGATCACTCCGGACAAGCTGATCGTGCTGGGCCAGGTGGCGAAGAAATACAACCTCTACACCAAAATCACCGGCGGCCAGCGCATCGATTTATTTGGTGCCCGGCTCGAGGAATTGCCGGAAATCTGGCGCGAGCTGATCGACGCCGGCTTCGAAACCGGCCACGCCTACGGCAAATCCCTGCGCACGGTAAAATCCTGTGTGGGCAGTACCTGGTGCCGCTTCGGCGTGCAGGACAGTGTGGGCATGGCACTGGAAGTGGAGAACCGCTACAAGGGCCTGCGCTCGCCGCACAAGATCAAAATGGCGGTGTCCGGCTGCACCCGCGAGTGCGCCGAGGCACAGAGCAAGGACGTGGGGGTTATCGCCACGGAAAACGGCTGGAACCTGTTCGTGTGCGGCAACGGCGGCATGCGCCCGCGCCACGCGGATCTCTTCGCCACCGACCTGGACGACGAGACCCTGATCAAATACATCGACCGCTTCCTGATGTTCTACGTGCGCACCGCCGACAAGCTGCAGCGCACCTCGGTGTGGCTGGAAAACCTGGAGGGCGGCCTCGACTACCTGCGCGAGGTGATCATTGATGACAAGCTGGGAATCTGCGAGGAGCTGGAGGCACAGATGGCCAATATCGTCGGCACCTACCAGTGCGAGTGGAAGACCGCCATCGAGGACCCGGAAATGCTCAAGCGCTTCCGCCAGTTCGTGAACACCGACCAGGCGGACGAGAAAATCGTCTTCGTGGAGGAACGCGGCCAGCCTCGCCCGGCGCGGGAAGAGGAAATCGTAAAAATTGCCGAGCCGGCTTGAATTATCACTTTGAACGGGTTCGGTGGCGGCGCTGCTACCGGGTCCCGGGTCCCGAGTCCCGAGTCCCGAATATCGTAGGAGAACACCATGACCCAAGTTGCCATAACCCACCCCCAGTGGCAGCCGATCTGCAAGCGATCAGATCTGGTTGCCGATTCCGGTGTGTGTGCCCTTGTGGGCGATTCCTCTGTGGGTAACCGCAAAAGCATCGCCCTGTTTTTTCTTCCCGATTGCGAGCCCCAGCTGTACGCCCTGGACAACTGGGACCCGATCGCCAAAGCCGGCGTTATCGCCCGCGGTCTCGTTGCGGAAGTGGACGGCCAGCTCACGGTTGCCTCGCCGCTGTACAAGCAGCATTTTCGCCTGAGCGACGGCGTCTGCCTCGAGGACGAGAACGTTAAGCTGAACAGCTACCCGGTCGCCTTTGACGGCGACACCGTGTGCATCGCCGTCGATCTCTGAACATGGCATTACTCGAGCGCTTTCACGCACAGAAAACCTGCACCACCTGCCCCTACTGTGGTGTGGGCTGCGGTGTAACAGCCACTGTGAAGAGCCGCGGCGATGAACAGGCGGCATCCGTCGCCGGCGACGAGCGGCATCCGGCCAATGCCGGCCGCCTGTGCGTCAAGGGTTCCGCCCTGGCGGAAACCCTGGGTGAACACGGCCGCCTGCTGCGCCCGCGCCTGCGCGGCAGGGAGTGCGACTGGGACAGCGCCATGGATTTTATGGCGAGGCAGTTCAAACGCACCATCGCCGAACACGGCCCCGACTCAGTAGCCTTTTACCTGTCCGGCCAGTTGCTTACCGAGGACTACTACGTCGCCAACAAGCTGATGAAAGGTTTTATCGGCAGCGGCAATGTGGATACCAACTCGCGCCTGTGCATGTCCTCGGCAGTGGCCGCCTACAAGCGCGCGCTCGGCGCCGACGCGGTGCCCTGCTGTTACGGGGATCTGGAAGAGGCGGAGCTGGTGGTGCTGGTGGGCTCCAACGCCGCCTGGACCCACCCGATACTCTTCCAGCGCATGCAGGCGGCAAATGCCAAACTGGTAGTGATCGACCCCCGCGCCAGCGCCACCAGCGAGATGGCGGATCTGCACCTGGCGATCACCCCCGGCAGCGACGGGGCACTGTTTAACGGCCTGCTGAACCACTTGTCCGAGGTGAATTCCCTCGACCGGGAATTCATAAACAATCATACGGAAAACTTTGCGCAGGCTTTGGACGCCGCGGGTGAGTGGACGCCGGAAAAAACCGCCGAACACTGCGGCCTGTCCCTCGACCAGTTGATGGACTTTTTTACGCTTTTTTCGCGCAGCGAAAAAACGATCAGTTTCTATTCCCAGGGCATCAACCAGTCCAGTAGCGGCACCGACAAGAACAACGCGATCATCAACTGCCACCTGGCCACCGGGCGCATCGGAAAGCCCGGCGCCGGCCCCTTTTCCATCACCGGCCAGCCCAATGCCATGGGCGGGCGCGAAGTGGGCGGGCTGGCCAATATGCTCGCCGCACATATGGATTTCACCCCGGAAAATATCGACCGCGTGGGGCGCTTCTGGCGCTCGGGCTCCATGGCGAACAAGCCGGGGCTGAAAGCGGTGGATCTCTTCCGGGCTATCGAAAACGGGGAGATCAAGGCCGTCTGGATCATGGCCACCAACCCGGCGGTGAGTATGCCGGATGCCGGGCGCGTGGCCCGCGCGCTGGAAAAGTGCCCGCTGGTGGTGGTCTCCGATTGCGTGGCGGACACCGACACCGCCCGCTGTGCCGACCTGCTGCTGCCCGCCACCACCTGGGGGGAGAAAAACGGCACCGTAACCAACTCCGAGCGGCGCATCTCCCGTCAAAGATCTTTCCTGACACCACCCGGCGAGGCCCGGCACGACTGGCAGATAATCTGCGACCTGGCCACGCAGATGGGCTTCGGCGAAGCCTTCGCCTACACCCATCCGGTGGATATTTTCCGCGAGCACGCCGCCCTCTCCGGTTTTGAGAACCAAACCGGAAAACCGGGCAGCCGGGCATTCGATATTTCCGCGTTGGCGAACCTCAGCCGGCGCGAATACGACCAGCTGCAGCCGGTACAGTGGCCGGTCAACAGCGCCAATCCGGAAGGAACCCGGCGGTTGTTCGCGGACGGGCGCTTCTATACCGCGAGCGGCCGCGCGCAATTTGTGCCGGTGCAGCCGCGCAGCCCCGAGCAGAAACGCAGCGCCGAATACCCGCTGTGGCTCAACAGCGGCCGCCTGCGCGACCAGTGGCACACCATGACCCGCACCGGCCGCGCGCGCAAACTGCTGGATCACAGCGAACTGCCGGAAATACAGATCAACCCGCGGGATGCCAAACAGTGGCATGTCGACGACGGACAACTGGTGGAAGTGCGCAGCCCCCGGGGCACCCTGTGCGGCCGCGCGGCACTCACCGGGGCGCAAAAAGCCGGGGAGCTGTTCGCCCCCATTCACTGGAGCGAAACCCTGGCACACCGGGCGCGGGTCAGCGCGCTGGCGGAACCGGTCACCGACCCCTACTCGGGCCAGCCGGAGTTCAAACAGCTGTCGGTACGGCTAAAACCGTTGCCCGTGCACAGCTACGCCAGCCTGCTGTGCCGCCGGGAAAGCGCCGACCGCGTTCAGCAGTGGGTGACGGAGGCAAACCTGGTGCACTGGTACCGGGTCCCCTGCAATGGCGGCTACCGCTACGAGCTGGCGCTGCGCGAAGCGCCGGACTGGCGCGCACTGGGAGAGCAACTGCTAGGGCGCAACGACCTGCACTGGCAGCAACTGCGACTGCTCCAGGGAGAGCGCTGGCTGGCCTACGGCCAGCAGGTGGACCTGCTGGTCTTTACCGGTGGGGACTGGCGCACCCTGCCGGACCGCCAGGTATTGGAAAACAGCCTGGAACAGCCGCTGCCCAAGGCACCGGCGCAGCTGCTGCAGAATATTCCCCCCGGTGCGCAGATGGTGTGCAGCTGTATGCAGGTTTCCCGGCAACAGATACAGGAAGCCATCGAACGCGGCGTCGACTCGGTGGATTCCCTGGGCGAGGAACTCGGCTGCGGCACCAACTGCGGTTCCTGCAAACCGGAAATCGCCGGGCTGTTGCGCAAGCTGGCGGAGCAGGCCGCCTGAAAGCCGGGCGGTTCCATTCCGTAGGGTGCGCCGTGCGCACCGACAAACCTTCGGTGCGCACGGCGCACCCTACACGAACCCCGAGCCCCGAGCCCCGAGCCCCGAGCCCCGAGCCCCGAACCCCGAGCCCCGAGCCCCGGGTCCCGGGTCCCGAGTCCCGAATCCCGAATCCCGAGTCCCGAACAGTATTGCATTTCCCCCCAACCGCGCTAAGGTCCCCCCATCCGCAACAAAAAGATAAAACACCATGACCACCGATATCTGCCATCAGAGCGGCCTGATTTCCGTTGAACTGGCCCGCGAGCAGTTGCTGGAGGCCATTGCCCCCCTGAGCGAAACCGAAACCCTTCCCCTGGACCAGGCCTGCGGCCGCGTGCTGGCGAAACCGGCGCAGGCGCAGCTGGACCTGCCCCCCTGCGACAACTCGGCGATGGACGGCTACGCGCTTTGCGGCGAGAGCGACACTCCCCTGCAGCTGGTTGGAAAAAGCCTCGCCGGCCATCCCTTTTCCGGCGCGATCGGCGCCGGCGAGTGCGTGCGCATCACCACCGGTGCGCCGCTGCCCGCGGGCGCCGACCGGGTGGTGATGCAGGAACAGACGGAACTGCAGGGAGACAGGCTCACCCTGAACACGGCCCCGAAAACCGGGGAGCATATCCGCCGCCGCGGCGAGGACGTGCGCAGCGGGGAAACCCTGCTGGACACCGGCGCCGCTCTCAAGGTGCCGGACATCGCCCTGCTCGCCGCCGCCGGCGTGGCACGGGTCACGGTGGTGCGCCGGGTGCGCGCCGCGCTGCTCTCCATCGGCGACGAGCTGCGCTCCCTGGATACCCCCGCCGCGAAACTGGGCGAGGGCAATATCTACGACAGCAACCGCATCGCGATAAAAGCGGCGCTCGCGCAATTGAATCTGGACATCGTCGATCTCGGCTGCCTGCCGGACGAGCCGCGGGCGATCCGCGACGGATTTCTCGCCGCGCGGGAGAGCGCGGACATTATCGTCACCAGCGGCGGCGTCTCCGTGGGCGAAGCGGATTTTACCCGCACGGTGCTGGAGGAACTGGGCCAACTGGAGCTGTGGCGCCTGGCGATCAAACCCGGCAAGCCCTTCGCTTTCGGCCACCTGCCCCGGGAGAGCGGCCGGGCACTGTTTTTCGGCCTGCCCGGCAATCCGGTTTCCGCCCTGGTCACCCTCTACCAACTGGTACTGCCGGCGCTGGAGAAACTAAAAGGCGTGAGCGATGAATATCGCCAGCCGCCGATCCAGTGCCGCGCGCGGCTGCTCAACCCCATCGCCAAGAAACCCGGGCGCCTGGACTACCAGCGCGGTTACACCTGGCGCGACTGTGACGGCCAGCAGGTAGTGCGGAGCACCGGTGTACAAGGCAGCCATATCCTCTCCGGCTTCTCCCGTGCCAACTGTTTTATCGTGCTGCCGCGGGAAGGTGGCAACTGCGATACCGGGGACTGGGTCACCATCGAACCTTTCAGGGCACCACTGGTGTAGGACACTATGTTAAAGATTCAACATATCGACCATATCGTGCTGCGCGTAGCCGATTTGCAGGCGATGATGGATTTTTACCAACTGCTCGGCTGTACCCTGGAACGCACCCAGAAAGATATCGGCCTCTACCAGCTGCGCGCCGGCAACAGCCTGATCGACCTGGTACCGGTGAACCAGAAACTGGGGCGCGCCGGCGGTGCGGCGCCGGGTAAAGAGGGGCGCAATATGGATCACCTGTGCCTGCGTATAGACCCCTTCGACGCTGAGCAGATACTGCAATACCTGCGCGACAACGACATCGAACCCGGGCAGGTGGAATCCCGCTACGGGGCCGAGGGCGAAGGGCCGTCGATCTATGTCAGCGATCCGGAAAACAATGTAGTGGAACTCAAGGGGCCACCCTGGGAAAGTTGAAACCCTTCCGTTCAGGCGCACCCTACGGCACCGTAAACTCAGACAAGGAGGAAAAAAATGCACAGTGAAACACTCGAATACACGGTGGACGGCGAATCGTTTACCGGGTACCTGGCCTACGACGACAGCATCGACGGCGAGCGTCCGGGCATTCTGGTAATTCACGAGTGGTGGGGCCACAACGACTTCGTCCGCGAGCAGGCCGACCGGCTGGCCGCCCTGGGCTATACCGCCTTTGCGCTGGATATGTTCGGTTCCGGCAAGCAGGCGGACAACCCCACCGATGCCGCGGCGCTGATGAATGGCGCTCTCGAGACTCCCGGGGCCGTCAAACAACGTTTCCACACCGCTCTGGACCTGCTGCAGAAACACGAAACCGTCGACGGAGCGCGCATCGCCGCCCAGGGTTACTGCTTCGGCGGCGCCGTGGCACTGAACATGGCTCGGCTGGGGTTGGACCTGAAGGGCGTGGTCAGCTTCCACGGCACGCTGGACAGCGATATCAAGATAGAGCCCGGCACCGTCAAGGCGGAGATCCAGGTCTATGTCGGCGGCGCCGACGATATGATTCCAGTGGACCAGGTGGCGGCCTTTGCCAAAGAGATGCAAACCGCCGAGGTGAAATTCCAGCTGACCAGCTACCCGGGTGTCAAGCACGGTTTTACCAACCCCGCCGCCACCGGCCGCGGCGAAAAATTCAATATTCCGCTGGCCTACAGTGAAACGGCGGCGAGAGATGCCTGGGATGGCGCGGTGAATTTTTATCGCAAGCTGTTTGGCTGAATGTTTCCTGTAGAGGACGAATCTTGTGTTCGCCCCTTGGCGGGCCTGTGGCCCGCTTGCCGAGCTGGAGCTCGGCGCTCCCAGGTGCGGAGCTGGAACCCGCGGTCCCGGGACGCTACTGATCACCGGCCAGATACTGCTGTCCGCTGCCTCTCCCTCCCGCCGCGTTTTCTGTCAGGTGGCCTTCGCCATCTGTGCGCGGGTTTGCGTAGCCATTAACACGCACAAAGACACTTGCCAATAAGACCCTTGCCAATAACATGCCATAGCGAAAAATTATTGCGCACCTCGGAATCGAGGCGGATATCGGCAACTACAGAATTGTCGGTAACTGATCCGTCAACGGCTTGCCGCAAGAGACTCTCCAACAGTCTGGTAGCTGGGAGTTTTCGCCGCACGGGGCTTAGTAAGCTACACCGGATTTGAGGTAGCATGTCGAATTGCCCGGGGAATAGACGACCAGAGGGTTGGGGCAACTTTATTTGAGGAAGGAAGCACAGTGGAACCGATTATTTCAGTCAAGGGGCTCGGCAAAACCTACGCCGGAGGTTTTACCGCTCTTAAAAATATAGACCTGGATATCCGGCGCGGGGAGATCTTCGCCCTGCTGGGGCCGAATGGTGCCGGCAAGACCACCCTGATCAGTATTGTCTGCGGTATCGTCAATCCCACCAGCGGCAGCGTTATCGCAAACGGTTACGATATCCAGCGCGACTACCGCCTGGTGCGCAGCGAGATCGGCTTGGTGCCCCAGGAACTGGCCACCGATGCATTCGAAAGCGTTTGGGCCACGGTAAATTTCAGCCGCGGCCTGTTTGGCAAGGCCCCCAACCCCGCCTATATCGAGAAGCTGCTGCGCCAGCTTTCCCTTTGGGAGAAAAGGGACAGCAAGATCATGGCATTGTCCGGCGGCATGAAGCGCCGGGTGATGATTGCCAAGGCCCTGTCCCACGAGCCCAAGATCCTGTTCCTCGACGAGCCGACCGCCGGGGTGGACGTGGAGCTGCGCCAGGATATGTGGGAGATGGTGCGCGAACTGCGGGAATCGGGAGTGACCATTATTCTCACCACCCACTATATCGAGGAAGCCGAGGAGATGGCCGACCGGGTGGGCGTCATCAATCACGGTGAAGTGATACTGGTGGAGGACAAGCACACCCTGATGCAGAAGATGGGGGAGAAGGAGCTCAGCCTGCATCTGCCGGAACCGCTGGACAGGGTGCCGGAAACCCTGGCGGACCTGCCGCTGACCCTCAGTGCCGACGGCAGCCAACTGGTCTACCGCTTCGATATCAAGAGCAGCGATACCGGCATCACCGAGTTCCTGCGCCGACTGAATGAGGCCAATATCGATTTCCGCGATCTGCACACCCGGGAGAGTTCGCTGGAGGAGATTTTCGTCGGTCTGGTTCGGGGCAAACGCGCAGAGAGTCAACAGCAGTTAACCAAGGAGGCTCAGGAATGAACTGGTACGGCATTCGCGCTATCTACAAGTTTGAAATGGCACGCACCTGGCGCACCCTGATGCAGAGTATCGCCTCACCAGTGCTATCCACCTCGCTCTACTTTATCGTGTTCGGCGCCGCTATCGGCTCGCGCATGGGGGATATAGACGGGGTCAGTTACGGGGCGTTTATCATCCCCGGGCTGATCATGCTGTCGCTGCTGAGTGAGAGCATTTCCAACGCCTCCTTCGGGATTTTCTTTCCCAAGTTCTCCGGCACCATCTACGAGGTACTCTCGGCACCGGTATCGGCATTCGAAGTCGTCGCCGGCTATGTGGGAGCGGCGGCCAGCAAATCGATTATCCTCGGTCTGCTGATCCTGGCCACCGCGCGCTTCTTCGTCGACTACGAAATCGTGCACCCCTTCTGGATGCTGGGCTTCCTGGTGCTGACCGCACTCACCTTCAGCATGTTCGGTTTCATCATCGGAATCTGGGCGGACGACTTCCAGAAACTGCAGGTGATACCGCTGATGGTGGTCACTCCGCTCACCTTCCTCGGCGGTGCCTTCTACTCCATCAATATGCTGCCGGAGCTCTGGCAGAAGATCACTCTCTTCAACCCGGTGGTCTACCTGATCAGCGGCTTCCGCTGGGCCTTCTACGGGGTTTCCGATGTGAACGTGGGGATCAGCCTGGGGATGACGCTGCTATTCCTGCTGCTGTGTATGACCGGCATCTGGTGGATTTTCCGTACCGGTTACCGGCTCAAAACCTGATTTATCGGGACTCGGGACTTTCAGAATTGCGCTGTAGGAGCGGGCCATGCCCGCGATCGAGGGGGCGGCAAACACCGATCGCGGGCATGGCGGATGGCCGCCCCGCCCCTCCTACATTCAGGCGCTGTAAGCGCGCAAAAAAACTTTCACCACCTTTTCCACCCGCTCGCGGATTTCCGCTTCCGTGGACGCGTCGCAACAGCCGATCAGCACCCGCATGTGCTTGCATCCCTGCAGCATGCCGAAGAAATACTCCGCCGCCGCCGCCGGATCGTCCACCTGCAGCAGCTCCAGTTCCGCGGCCCGGCGCAAAAAGCGCTCCATTTCCGTCAGGGTGCGCTTCGGGCCGGCCTCAAAGAACAACCGCGCCATATCCCCATCCTGCGACGCCATGCCGCACATCAGGCGAAGCAGGCGGACGGCGTCCTCGCTGTCAATCATGGTCAGGAAGGCCGCGCCGATGCGATTCAGCATCTCCTCCACCGGGCCGCCCTTCTCCAGGGTAAGCTCCGGAAACGGCAACTGATCGACGCACTTGGATTCAACCGCCGCGGAAAACAGGCTCTCCTTGTCGGAAAAGTGGCTGTAGACGGTGAGTTTGGACACCCCCGCCTCTGCGGCCACCGCATCCATACTGGTGCTGGCAAACCCCTGGGACAGAAACAGCTCCTTGGCTGCATCGAGGATGGCCTGGCGCTTGGCCGGGTCCTTGGGGCGGCCGCGGGATGCGACCGGTGAAGCCTTCTCAGTCATAATTCTCCATATACTGGACTCGCGAGTTCAATAAAATTACTATACTGCCCAGTATAGCATTACCGACCAACGCTAACGCCCTTTTTATCACCGGCACCCCGGTGCCGCGCATATCAGCAGGAATGGGACTCCTTTATGTACCGATCACTACTGCTCGCAACACTGCCACTCTGGCTGACACTCGCCGCCTGCTCACCGGCGGAACCAGAAAAAGACGAGGAAAAACCCCGCCCTGCGGTGATGGTTCACCCGAGGGTCGCGGGGGCATTGCATGAGGTGTTCCCCGGCGAGGTTCGCGCCCGCTCCCAACCGGCCCTGGCCTTCCGCATCGGCGGCAAGATCAGTCGGCGCCTGGTGGATGTGGGCGACCGGGTCGAGCGGGGCCAGCCCCTGGCGGAACTCAACGCCGAGGACCTGCGCCTGGAACTGGACAGTGCCCGCGCAAGGCTCACCTCCGCGGAGGCGGAACACCGCCTGGCCAGCAGCGAGCTGGAGCGCTACCGCGCTCTGCTGCAGCGCCAGTTGGTCAGCGCCTCGCAGTTCGACGCTGTCGAGAGCCGTTTCGATACCAGTGCCGCCCAGCTCAAGCAGGCCCGCGCGCAACTGGATGTCACCCGCAACCAGGCCGGTTATGCGGTGCTGGAAGCACCCCAGAGCGGTGTTATCGCCCAGCGCCTGGCAGAGGCGGGACAGGTGGTCGCCGCCGGCCAGGCGGTGTTCGAACTGGCCGTGGACGGCGAGCGCGAAGTGCGTATCGACCTGCCGGAGCAGGCTATCGGCCGTTTCAAAGTCGGCCAGGCGCTGGCGGTGGAACTCTGGTCGCGGCCGGGCCAGCTCTTCCCGGCCCATATTCGCGAACTGTCCCCGGCGGCGGACGCCGCCTCGCGCACCTTTGAGGCGCGGGTGGCCTTCGACAATGACAAGGCCGGCGCCGAACTCGGCCAGAGCGCGCGGGTATTCGTGGACGGCAAATCCTCCCGGGGTGCCCTGGTGCTGCCCATGTCCGCACTCACCGCCGACGGCGACCAGCCCTACGTGTGGGTGCTGGATCCACAGCAATCGACCCTGCACAAGACACCGGTAACCGCGGGCCCCTACGGCGAGGAGCAGGTGCCGGTACTGGCGGGCCTGCAGCCCGGCGACTGGGTCGTGGCCGCCGGCACCCATCTGCTGCGGGAAGGTCAGCGGGTGCGCCCGGTGGACAGAATGAATCGCCCGATCGATCTCGACAGATCCATCGCCCAGCGGCAGTAAACATGGACTTCTGTAGGGTGGATAAGCGTCAGCGCATCCACCGACCGGCGTGGTGGATGCGCTGACGCTTATCCACCCCACGGGGCCCCGCAACCAGATCCTGCCAGGAATAATCACAATGGGTTTCAATCTTTCCGAGTGGGCACTGAAAAACCGCCCGCTGGTGCTCTACGCCATGATCCTGCTCGGCCTTCTGGGCGCCATCTCCTATTCCCAGTTGGGCCAGAGCGAGGACCCGCCATTCACTTTCAAGGTGATGGTGGTCAACACCCTCTGGCCCGGCGCCGGTGCCGAGGAGGTATCCCGCCAGATTACCGAACGGGTGGAAAAGAAGCTGATGGAAACCGGCGACTACGACCGCATCACCTCGTTTTCCCGCCCCGGCCAGTCCCAGGTGCTGTTTGTCGCCCGCGACGATATGCGCTCCAGCGAGATCCCGGACCTCTGGTACCAGGTGCGCAAAAAAGTCGGTGATATCCGCCACACACTGCCGCCGGATATCCAGGGCCCCTTCTTCAACGACGAGTTCGGCACCACCTTCGGCAACATCTACGCGCTCACCGGGCCCGGCTTCGACTACGCACTGAAAAAAGACTATGCGGAACGCCTGCAGCTGGCGCTGCAGCGGGTGAAGGATGTGGGCAAGGTGGAACTGCTCGGCCTGCAGGACGAAAAAATCTGGGTGGAAATTTCCAACACCAAGCTGGCCTCCCTGGGGATTCCCCTGTCCTCGGTGCAGAGCGTACTGCAGTCGCAGAACAGCGTGGCCGATGCCGGTTTTGTGGATACCGTCAGCGACCGCGTGCGCATACGGGTGAGCGGCCAGTTCCAGTCGGTGGAAGAAATTCGCAATTTTCCCATCAGTGCCGGGGGGCGCACCCAGCGCCTGGGTGATATTGCCAAGGTGCACCGCGGCTTCAGCGACCCACCGCAGCCGCGCATGCGCTTTATGGGCGAGGACGCCATCGGCATCGCGGTATCCATGAAGGCCGGCGGCGACATTCTGGAACTGGGGGAAAATCTCGACGCGACCTTCGCCGAGCTGCAGCGGGACCTGCCCCTGGGGCTCGAGCTGCGCAAGGTTTCGGACCAGCCGGCGGCGGTAAAGCGCGGCGTGGGCGAATTCCTGCAGGTGCTGGCAGAGGCGCTGGCGATCGTGCTGCTGGTGAGTTTTTTCTCCCTCGGTGCGCGCATCGGGCTGGTGGTGGCGCTGTCGATACCCCTGGTGCTGGCGATGACCTTTGCGCTGATGCACTACTTCGGTATCGGCCTGCACAAGATTTCCCTCGGCGCCCTGGTGCTGGCCCTCGGCCTGATGGTGGACGACGCCATCATCGCGGTGGAAATGATGGCGATCAAAATGGAACAGGGGCTGAGTCGCATCAAGGCCGCCGGTTTCGCCTGGACCAGCACCGCCTTCCCGATGCTCACCGGCACCCTGATCACCGCCGCAGGCTTCCTGCCCATCGCCACGGCGCAGTCAGGCACCGGTGAGTACACCCGCTCGATTTTCCAGGTGGTGACCCTGTCACTGCTGGCTTCCTGGGTCGCCGCCGTGGTCTTTGTACCCTACCTGGGCGACCGCCTGCTCCCCAACCTGACACGACACGGCAGCAGCGGCGAGATCCACGACCCCTATGAAAAACCCTTCTACCGGCGTTTCCGCAGGCTGCTGCTCTGGTGCCTGCGCCACCGCAAGACCGTGATAGCACTGACGCTAGCGGTTTTCGTCGGCGCCCTGGTCCTGTTCCGCTTCGTGCCGCAGCAGTTTTTCCCCTCGTCCAGCCGCCTGGAGCTGATGGTGGACCTGAAACTCGCCGAGGGCGCTTCACTGAAAGCCACCGAACACCAGGCCGTGCGCCTGGAAACGCTGCTGGCCCAGAACCCGCTGGTGGTCAACTATGTAGCCTATGTGGGCACCGGCTCGCCGCGCTTTTACCTGCCACTGGACCAGCAGCTGCCGGCGGCCAGCTTTGCCCAGTTCGTTGTGCAGACGCGCAGCGTGGAGGAACGCGAAGAGGTGCGCAGTTGGCTGATCGGAATTCTGCGCGAGGAGTTCCCCACCCTGCGCTCACGTGTGTCGCGGCTGGAGAACGGCCCTCCGGTGGGCTATCCGGTGCAGTTCCGCGTATCCGGTGAACACATCCCCGAGGTGCGCGAACTGGCGCGCGCGGTGGCGGAGAAGGTGCGCGCAAACCCGGCGGTGTCCAACGTGCACCTGGACTGGGAGGAGCCCAGCAAGTCGGTGCGCCTGAATATCGACCAGGACCGCGCCCGCACCCTGGGCGTCAACTCGGCCGCCCTGTCCCGCGCGCTGCAGAGTTCCCTCAGCGGTATCACCGTGGGCCAATACCGCGAGTACAACGAGCTGATCGACGTGGAGGTGCGCGGCGACGAGCGCGAACGCCGGGCCCTGGGATTGCTTGGAAACCTGGCGGTGCAGACCGACAGCGGTAACAGCGTGCCGCTCAACCAGGTGGCCACATTGGAGTACGGATTTGAAGAGGGGGTTATCTGGCACCGCAACCGGCTGCCGACGGTGACGGTGCGCGCGGACATCTACGGCGATCAGCTGCCGGCGACCGTGGTCGGCGAAATATGGCCGCAACTGAGCGATGTTCGCGCCCAGCTGCCGCCGGGCTACCTGCTGGAAATCGGCGGCAGCGTGGAGGAATCCGCGCGCGGCCAGCAGTCGGTGAACGCCGGTATGCCGCTGTTTGTACTGGTTGTCATCACGCTGCTGATGCTGCAGCTGCGCAGCTTCTCCCTGTCGACCATGGTGTTTCTCACCGCGCCGCTGGGCATTATCGGGGTGACCCTGTTCCTGCTACTGTTCCGCCAGCCGTTCGGGTTTGTGGCCATGCTCGGCACCATTGCCCTGGCGGGCATGATCATGCGCAACTCAGTCATTCTGGTGGACCAGATCCAACAGGATATCGAACAGGGGCTCAGCCCCTGGGACGCCATCATCGAGTCCACGGTGCGCCGCTTCCGGCCCATCGCATTGACGGCACTGACCGCGGTGCTGGCGATGATTCCCCTATCCCGCAGCGACTTCTTCGGCCCCATGGCAGTGGCGATCATGGGCGGGCTGATCGTGGCCACTGCACTGACGCTGCTGTTTTTGCCGGCGCTCTATGCGGCTTGGTTCCAAGTGCGCGAGGGGGAAATGCCGGAGCCGGCGCCACGGCGAAATTTCGCCGTCGGTTTCGCACAACTGCGCAAGCGTCTGCTCATCCTACGGGACTGAACTGCGCCTTGTAGGAGCGGCGGGGCGGCCATCCGCCATGCCCGCGATCGGTGTTTGCCATACCTCGATCGCGGGCATGGCCCGCTCCTACTCCCGGCTCCCGGCCAATGAGTCGTAGACTATTCCGGTCCACAGGTCCGGCTTCATAAAGCCCTGGCCGTACTGCTGATCGAAATCCCTGGTGGGCCGCGCGGCTATGACCTCTTCGCGGCTCTTGCCCTGCTGAATCAGTGCCAGGATCTTCCCGCGCAGGGCCACCAAGGTATCGCGGTACTTTTGCAGACCCGCCTTGTCGGCCAGAGGGCCGTGGCCGGGGATGATTTTCGTCTGGTCGTCGGCCAGTTTCAGCACCCGCTCCGCACTGGCGATCACACCATCGAAGGAGCCGCCGGAGGAGAGATCAATAAACGGATAAGTGCCGTTGAAAAAGGTATCGCCCATGTGGATGACGTTGGCCTTTTTGAAGTGCACGATGGAATCCCCATCGGTATGCGCCGGGTCTACGTGCTGAACAATCACATCGTCGCCGTTCCAGTGGAAGGCGGCGGCGTCAGTGAATGTAATCACCGGCAGCGCCGCATCCGGCGAGGCGGGTACCTCGCGGCCGAATGCCTTTATAAATTGTTTGGTGCTCATGCGCTTGCGCACATTTTCGTGGGCGACAATCAGCGCACCCGTCTCGCCCAGTGTCTCATTGCCGCCGGTGTGGTCGCCGTGCCAGTGGGTGTTGATCACAAAACGCAGCGGCTTGTCGGTGAGCCCCACTACCGCTTTCTGAATCTTTGCGGAGAGTGGCGCAAACTGGTCATCCACCATAAAGGCGCCGTCCTCCCCTGCGAACAGGGCGATATTCCCCCCAGCGCCCTGCAGCATATACAGATTGTCCGCCACTTTTTTACTACTGATCTCCACACCGGAAAAGTCATTCTGGGCCACCAGATGGTCGGCGACCAGAAATAGCAAAAAGCCCAGAGTAGCAAGAATCCTGTTCATTATTGTCCTCCCGAAGTTTCCCGCTCCCGCAACAGGGAGCGCAGTATGTCCGGCCTGTCGGTGACGATACCGTCCACTCCCAGGTCGATGTAGTGTTGCATATCCGCGGTGTCGTTCACCGTCCACACCGACAGATGCAGTTTGCATCTGCGCGCAGCGCGCAGAAAACTTGGCGAAAACACCTTGATTCCGTAGTAGCGCATGGGCAGCTGCATGGTCTGGTAACCCGGCTTCAGCAGCCACTCCAGGCGCAGCAGTTGCGCAGCGTAAAACAGCAGTGCGTCCAGGGTGGCAGCGCCGGTGGCCGCTCCGGGGCAAAGCCGGCGAAATTCGCCGATTACCCGCTGGTGGAAAGAGGAGACGATCACCCGGCTGTGGCGGTCGAAACGCCGGATGCTGTCGCACAGAGCCCGCGCCGCCTTCGCATCGTTGTTTTTCAGCTCGATAATCACCGGCATTTCCGGCAGCGCGGCGAATACCTCGTCGATGGTGACTATACGCAACGGCTGCCGGCGATAGGGATAGTTTTTGCCGTCCGGGCTCCAGTTGTGGGCTATATTCAGCCGGCGCAGCTCCGCCAGGCTCATCTCCGCAATAGCGCCGCTGCCATCGGTGATGCGGTCCACGCGGGTATCGTGCATCAATACCAAGTGGCCGTCGGCGGTGAGGTTCAGGTCCAGCTCCACCGCATCCACCCCCAGTTCGGCCATTTTCTGCAGATACAGCAGGGTGTTGCCCGGATACAGGCCGCGGCCCATGTTGTCGCCGTGGGCGATTACCATCGGGCCATGTCTTTTGGGCAGGTTGAGCTTCGAGGGATGGGACATCGGTTACCGGAATGAATTATTTGCAGTGTTCCCCTGTAGGGGCGGCCCATGGCCGCGATCGGCTTGTGCTATCGACAGATACCGATCGCGGCCATGGGCCGCTTCTCTAAAGCGGCCCCTGAAGTCAACCACTAATCTGGTTTTTGCACTGGACAGCTGTTACTGAGTTTCAGGCTTCTCTACGTGGTCGCCTTTGGCGCCGACAAGATGTAATCGGAGC
>NZ_JBOFOC010000212.1:0-32715 GCF_051659245.1 Microbulbifer sp. | reverse complement strand
CGGCCATCCGCCATGCCCGCGATCGGATTTGCTTCGTAGCTCAGTCCGATCGCGGCCATGTGCGGATGGCCGCCCCGCCACTCCTACAATGAGATTCCAGCCCATCGCATGGGGAAGACAGCGGTGGTGGCACTATCCTCTCAACAGGCACCGCCCGTTTTGTCCTCCGTCCGTGGCCGGATTCCGACTGATGACAGCATCGAGCAAAGACAGAGCCCCCCTCCCCGACCAGCTGCGCGACCTGCAACGCCCACTGCGCGAGCGGGCAGACCTGGCTCCCCTGATCGAAAAGCTGGCCTCAGCCCGGATAGTGATGCTGGGCGAGGCCTCCCACGGCACTTCCGAGTTCTATGTCTGGCGCGCCGCCATCAGTCGATGGCTGATCGAGGAGCACGGGTTCGACTTTGTCGCGGTGGAAGGCGACTGGCCCGACTGCTACCGCGTCAACCGCTACGTAAAATCCTATCCGCAAGCCGGTGAGCACGCCGAATCGGTGCTGCGCGATTTCGATCGCTGGCCCACGTGGATGTGGGCCAACTGGGAGATGGTGGCCTTCGCCGAGTGGCTGCGCAACCACAATACCGGACGCGAACGCGGGGCCGGCTTCTACGGGCTCGACGTGTACAGTCTGTGGGAATCCCTGGAGGCGATCATCGGTCACGTGCGCCGAAACGATCCGCAATCACTGGCCCTGGCAGAGCGGGTGTTCAACTGTTTCCAGCCCTACGGGCGCGACGAGCAGCGCTATGCGCGACATACAACCGCAACGCACCAGGATTGCGCGGATGAGGTGGTCCGCCTGCTGCTGCGACTGGCGCACCGCCGCCCGCGTTTCGATACGGACCCCGAGGGCGACTTCGACACCGAGCAGAACGCCCACGTGATGGTGAACGCGGAGCGCTACTACCGCACCATGGTGCTCGGCGGCCCCGGCTCCTGGAACCTGCGCGATACCCATATGATGGAAACCCTGAACCGCCTGATGCCGCACCACGGGCCGAACAGCAAGGGCATCGTATGGGCCCACAACACCCATGTCGGCGACGCCCGCGCCACCGACATGCGGCACGAGGGGATGTACAACATCGGCCAGCTGGCGCGTGAGGAGTGGGGCTCCGGGCGGGTGCGTCTGGTGGGCTTCGGCTGTCACCGGGGCAGCGTGATCGCCGGCAGAGCCTGGGGCAGCCAGCAGCAGAAAATGCCGCTGCCGGAAGCTCCCGCGCACTCCTGGGAAGGCGCCATGCACGAGGCGCTGGGCGACGACGGGCTCTTTCTGCTGGACGAGACCGGGGAGCGGGATGATTTTTTGCAGGCCCGCGGACACCGCGCCGTCGGCGTCGTGTACAACCCGGAGTACGAGCGGTTCAACTATGTGCCCACCGAACTGGCGCGACGCTACGACGCTTTTTTATATCTGGAGGAAACCCGGGCGCTGCATCCGCTGCATGTGGAGACATCCGCGGAGGCGGCGCCACCGGATACCTTTCCCTGGGGCTTCTGAATTCACCCCGGTGTGACACCCGCGTGGGGTAAAGGTATGGGCGCGGGTTTGCCGCGCTCGTCGTCACAAACCTTGTTGTTGCAGCCGACGACGATCAACACCAGCAGCAGAGCCGAAAAAGCTAGGTAATGCACCGTCCTGATCTCCATATGGCGGCCTTGTGCATACGCACTTTACTGCAAATTCAATTTCCCTTGCCAGTGCAGACTCCCACGCCCGCAGCAGCGGAATGGGGGGGTGGATTTTACAAAAATTTACATTTGGAAGGGTTTGTCCGGTGGAGCAGCCCTCCCCCAATCCCTCCCAACCCCGCTCCCGGGGAGCACAGAGCCCCCTCCTCCGCGGGGAGAGGGGCTGGGGAGAGGGGTTAGTTACTCGCCGTCGTCGCCGTAGATAACCTTGCTGTTCACCTTCACCGTCAGCGGATGATATCCGGCCTTGGCATTTTCAAAAATGCGCCTGGCCAGTTCCCCCTGACCGGTCTCCTCCAGCTCGCGGTACAGCGGGCGCAGGAACTTGTTGCGGCCGATGGTGGAGAGGAAATTCTCCAGGCGTCCGTAGGCGGGCTTGTACTGGTTGCGCACCGCAATCATCAGCCAGCTGAAGGCGACTTCGTTGTTTTTCGATTCGGTCAGATCGAAGGTGCTGTCCAGTTCCTTCAACTGCGCTTCGCTTAGTTTTTCCGGCATGCCGTCGAGGAAATATTTCCACTGGTGGAAGGTCCAGCCGCTGGTGTCGATATCTTTCGTTGAAATCTCTCCGCCCAACCACTGCTGGCGCAGCGGATCGATTTTGCTGAAGGCGTCGGATTGCGGGTGTGGCGCGCCTTGCGGAATGCCCGGCTCGTAGATCCACTGGTGGATGCGCTCCGCGTCCAGCTTCTCCGGGTATTGCTTCAGCAGCGTCTGGTTCAGGTAATCGACGAAATCTTCCGTGGCGATGCTCTGGAAGGCAAAGTGGTTGAAGTATTCCAGCAGGAACTGGTCGAAGGCCTCGCGGCCGATTTTCTGCTCCAACTCGTACAGGAACAGGGAGCCCTTCTCGTAGGGGATATTGGAGAAGACTTCGTCGGGATCACGGCCGCGCAGGTCGATGGCCATGATCTCGTCGCGGTCCTCCCTGTCCGCCAGGTCCGCCTGCAGGTCGTCGTAGCCCAGCGCCATCTCCATTTTGTAGCGCTGGTCGCCGTAGATATTCTGCATGATGCGGTTGGTCAGATAAGTGGTGAACCCCTCGTTCAGCCACAGGTCGCGCCAGCTCGCATTGGTCACCAGGTTGCCGGACCAGGAGTGAGCCAGTTCGTGGGCGATCAGCGCCACCAGGCTCTTGTCCCCGGCGATCACCGTGGGCGTGATAAAGCTCAGACGCGGATTTTCCATACCGCCGAAGGGGAAACTCGGCGGCAGGATCAGCAGGTCGTAGCGGTCCCAGCGGTAGGCGCCGTAGACCCGCTCGGTGGCCTCGAGCATGGATTCGGTGTCCTCGAACTCCTCAGCGGAGGCGTCGAGCAGCGCCGGCTCGGCGTAGACACCGGTGCGCTCGCCCATGGGCTTGAATTCCAGGTCGCCCACCGCCAGCGCCAGCAGGTAGGAGGGGATCGGCTGCGGCATTTCAAATTCGTAGACGCCGTCTTTCTCCGTCTCCGGATCGTTGTCCGCGCTCATCACCGCGCGCAGTTCCTTCGGCGTGCGGATAGTGGCGCCGTAGGTCATGCGCACCTTGGGGGAATCCTGCAGCGGCACAAAGCTGCGCGCGTGGATCGCCTGGGCCTGGGTGAACAGGAAAGGATGCTTTTTGCCCGCGGTCTGCTGCGGCTCCAGCCACTGCACACCGGAGGCTTCCGGCGAGGTGCGGTAGCGGATGGCCACGGCGGTGGCATTCTTCGGCAGTTTGATCGACAGCGGCGTGCCCAGGTGATCGTCCTTTTCGCCCAGGGAGAATTTCACCGGTTCCAGCCGCTCGCCGTGGCCGGCCTCGACGGATTCGATCGTCAGGTCCCGGGTATCCAGCACCAGCGGCGGGTTCTTTTTGCTGAGCCGTTTGATTTCCAGCCGGGCTTCACCCTCCAGCACCTTCCGGGAAAAATCCACGGTGAGATCCAGGTCCAGATGCTCGATGCGGTAGTCGTCGGTGTTGGCGAAGGAGTGGTAATCCACGCCGGATTGCGGGTCCTTTTTGTCCGCGGCGACCTTGTCGTCGGACCCGGCCTTCGGGGCTTCGGCCTGCGGCGCGGCACGTTCATCCTTTTTTTCAGGTTCGGATTTTGCGCAGCCGCCGAGGGCGAGGGCGCCGAAAAGAAAACTGGTACAGAGTAAGCGGGGCAGCATGGATTGGCTCCAGAAATATTCTGTTTATTGAAACGCGGAACAGGATACAGGAGCGACGGGGACAAATCAGCCGGGAGCAGATTTGGACGCCGAAGGCGCCCTGTAGGAGCGGCGGGAATTGGAACTCGGCGTGCCGGTTCGCGCCCCTACATCCCGAGTCCCGAGTCCCGAGTATCAATCCAGGCTGAAATCGAAGTTCATCTCCTCGCCGGGCGCCTGGACGTAGAAGCCCTGGATATAGTCGGTACCGGTCTGCCACAGGGTGGGCAGCATACTGGCCTGTTCGACATGCGGCACTATCACCTTGGTGTTGGCTTCGTTCAGTTGCTTGACCAGGTTGGCAAGGGTTTCGCCGCTTTCGCCATCGTCCTGCACCTCGCGCACGAAGGAGGCGTCCACCTTGGCGATATCCACCTTGACGTGCTCCAGGGCCTTAAAGGGGTTGAGGCCGATGCCGAAGTGGCACACCGCTACGCGGCAGCCCAGGTCCTGCACCTGTTTGGTGAAGTCCCGCGCGGCGTGCAGGTTGCTGTTGATATCCTCCTGGCGCAGCTGGAAGGTGACTGCCTTGGGGGGCACCTTGGCGGCCTTGAAGGCCACCGCCAGCCAGGCCGGCAGGCCGCTGTCCAGAAGCGAGGCGGCGGTGATATGCAGCAGCAGCGACACTTCGTTACCCTTGGCGCGCTGGGCGGCGGCGGCCTTGATCGCGGTGAGGGTCACCCAGCGATCCATTTTGGTGGAGAGGCCGGCGTCGCCGAGGGCCTCCAGGAAAGCCATCGGCGACAATTGGTCCTTGCCGTCCACCAAACGCACCAGCACCTCGTAAATCTGTTCGCCACTGCCCTGCAGGCTGAGGATCGGCTGGTACAACAGTTTCAGCTTGCCCGCCTCCAGCGCCTGCACCACGCGGGCGCGGTGGTAGGTGTCGGCGTCGCCCTCCTTGTCGGCGTCCGGTTCGTAGAGAGCGAAGCCGTTTCCTTTGGGGTTTTTCTGCTGCGCCTGCTTGTGGGCGTGCAGCGCCTGGTCGAGTACTTTCTGCGCGTTGCCGGAAGCCTCACTGAGCAGCGAGATACCCACCGAGGCGGTGATCTGCAGGGTCTTGCCGGCGGCGTCGAAAATGGTGTCGGAAATTTTCTTCAGCAGCTCGCGGGTGCGTTGCTCGGCGCTGTTCGGGGTGGTTTCCGGTATCAGCAGGCAGAAGCTCTCGTCGCCGTAGCGGGCGATCATGTCGCCGCGGCGCAGGCTGGATTGCAGCAGCTCGGCCATATTTTTCTGCAGCGCGTCGGCGCCCGCCACCCCCCCCACTTTCTGTACCGTCTCTTCGAAGCCGTCCACCTCGATATAGATCAGGCCGCCGGTGCGCTGGGTGCCCGCGGTGGATTTAATGGCGGAGTCGAGAAGTTGCACGAAGTGTTGGCGGTTGTAGAGACCGGTGAGCGGATCGCGGTTTTTGATGTCGCTGAGCTTGGCCTCCAGCTCCTCGGTGTCGCCGCTGCGCGAGGCGATGTGCACCTGCAGGCAGCGCTCGTCGTCGTACACGGTGGAAAGCACCTGGGCGCGGGTGGGCAGCGGGCTGCCGGAAGCGGTCTTGGCGGTGAATTTCCACTCGCGGGCCTCGACCTCGTTGTTGTCGATGGCGCATTGCTTGAGAAATTCCCGCCCGGCCTCCTGTTCGCCCTCCGTGAGCATATCGATCAGCGGCTGGTACTCCACGTCTTCGTTGCTGCGGTAACCAAAGCGTTCGGCGAAGGAGTCGTTGGCGTAGACGATCAGGCCGTCGGACACATAGGCGATGGCGTCCTTGGAGCTGTCCAGCAGCTCCTTGGCGCGCTGGAGGGTGGCGTGGTAGCGCTGGTCGTGCAGGCGCGCCACGCGGCGGTTGGCGAGCGCGGTAAGTTCGCGCTGGATCACCAGCAGCAGGTGCTGGTCCTCGTCCACGGTAATGACATCGCGAGCGCCGAGTTTCAGCCCCTCCACCGCGGGCTGCGCGCCGCTGCGCTCGGTCAGCAGCAGCACCGGCACGTCTTTTTGCAGTTTGCTGATGGTGCGCAGGGCAACTGCGGGGGGCACCTGCTGGCTGTTTTCCGCGGCGATCAGCAGGTCCCAGGCTTTATCCTGCAGCAGCTTGGCCAGCGCGGCCTCGCTGGCCACGTGTTGCGCGCGGTTGGGACAGCCGGCGTTGTGCAGCATGCTCACCAATCGTTGGGCCTCGGTGGGGGTATCGTGGATCAGTAAAAGTCGAATGGTGTCGTTGCTGCTCATCATTTGCTCTTGTTAACTACCGTCGCGTCAGGCGAGCCCGCTAGTTTATTGCCGCGCTACCGGGACTTACAAGGCAGGATTGGCAACCGTGTCACACTATTCGAAGCAAACGGAAAGGCCGGCGGCGGGGATGCCGCCGGCAGATTTGCGCATTCCTCCTCAGAGCGGCGTCTTGGAGGCTTCCCCGGGAACTTCCCGCACCAGTCGCGGCACCAGGTAGCCGGGCAGCCGCCGGCGCAGCTGTTCCACCAGTCCCCGCGCGCGGGCATCGCTCACCTCGAAGTGCGCCGCGCCCTGCACGCGGTCGAGCTGGTGCAGGTAGTAGGGCAGCACGCCGGCGGCGAAGAGCGCCTCGCTCAGGTCTTCCAGCGCCTCGGCGCTGTCGTTTACCCCTCGCAGCAGCACCGCCTGATTGAGCAGGCTGACCCCGGCATCGCGCAGTTTTTGCAGGGCGACGCGCACTTCGCCATCTATCTCGTTGGCGTGGTTGCAGTGTACCACCAGTACCGGCACAAGCCTCGAGCCGGTGAACCAGTCGATCAACTCGTCGGTGATCCGCGCCGGCACCACTATCGGCAGGCGGCTGTGCAGCCGCAGTTTGTCCAACTGCGGCATCGCCGCCAGCTCGGATACAAGCCAGGCCAGCTGGCGGTCGCCCAGCACCAGCGGGTCGCCGCCGCTCAGGATCACCTCGCGCAGACCCGCCTGGGCACGAATGTAATCCAGCGCCCGCTGCCACTGGCTGCGGTTCAGGTGGTTGTCGCCGTAGGGAAACTGGCGCCGGAAGCAGTAGCGGCAGTTGACCGCGCACTGGCCGGCGGCGATCAGCAGCAGGCGGCCGCGGTACTTGTGCACCACCCCCGGCACCGGGTTGGCCGCCGCCTCATCGAGGGGATCGGCGCTGAAACCGGGGCTGGGCTGCAGCTCCGGTGCGCCGGGCAACACCTGCAGCAGCAGGGGGTCGCGCGGGTCGCCGGGGCGCACGCGCTTCAGGAAGGGGCGCGGCACGCGCAGGGAGAATTCTTCTGCGGCGGCGAGTGCGGCCGGCAACTGCTGCGAGTCCAGTTGCAGCAACTCGATCAGTTCCCGCGGATCTGTCACCAGGTCCGCCATTTCCTCCTGCCAGCGGCGTTCGCGCGCGGGGATTTCGCCGATTGCGACTGGGTGCTGTGTCATAGGGTTCAGGGTTAAAAGCGCGCATTGTAGCAGGGCGGCGAGCCGGACGGCGATTTATTGACCAGCCCGGATGGCACGCCGCCGGTATCAAAAGCGCCTAACACCGACACCTGGTCCCGGCACCTGACATTTCTGCTAGGTGACGCCCCCCGCCTCCTTAATTAGCCTGCTTGCTCATGCAAACGATCGCTGGCCGCGAGCAGGGAAGCCCAAGCAAGTGCAGTTCAAGCAGTCGCCCCCCTTCCGCTCGCGCAAATTCCCGCGGGATTGCGCAATGCTTCCCGGCCCCCCCGGCCACCAGTAAATCACTCAACCACTATCAGGAAACCGCCATGGAACAAGTCGAGAGCAAACGCCCCGCTGCGGAAAAAAAAGCCCGCAAGGACGGTGTTGCCAAGGCCGCGCCGCAGCAGCGCGAACCCACCACGCCGCTGGAGCCGGCGCCGCCAGCCAATACGGCTCTCTTTCCGGTCACCACCGAGGTGCCACAGGACCGCGAGTATGTCCTCTGGTACGACTCCTGCGTGCTGGCGGCGCTGGACGAGGAGACCCGCAAAGCCATTGTCCAGCGCCTGGGACAGGGGCGCTACAACGGCATAGTGCTCTACGCCGACAACTTCGAGGAGCTGCACAAGGCGGTTTCCCCGCGCCTGCAGCGGGTACTGCACCTGGAAACCATTGATGAGTGGGCCCAGTTCACCAAGCACCTCGAGGAGGGTGCAGGAAAGAAACAGGTGGCGGTGGTATCCAGCTACAAGCCGCAGGTACTGGCCGCGGCCCGCGATGCCGGCTTCCGCACCAGCCTGCGCATGCATGTGGACAACGCCGCCAGCCTGCACGCCTCCTTCCATCAGGGCATGCACTACGACCACCTGATGGTGTCCTTCAAGGATCCGACCAATATCCCGCTGGAGCTGGTGATCGCCGAGTTGCACAAGAGCAACACCGTGCTGCTGAAAGAGGTGCATCAGGACGTGGACGATGCGGTCATCGCCCTCGGCGTACTGGAGCTGGGCAGCGACGGCGTGCTGGCATCCTTCACCACCATGGAGCAGTTCGACCGCTTCGCCGGCAAGATAGACGCCCAGGCGTCGCCGAAGATCGATGTCCAGGTGGGCGTGATCGACCGTATCACCCACCTGGGCCTGGGCTACCGGGCCTGCATCGACACCACCCATATGTTCAACCCGGACGAGGGCATACTGGTGGGTTCCACCTCTACCGGTGGCATCCTCTGCTGCCCCGAGGTCTTCCACCTGCCCTACATGGAGCTGCGCCCCTTCCGCATCAACGCCGCCTCGGTGCACAGCTATGTGTTCCAGAGCAACGACCGCACCAGCTACATCAGCGAGCTGCGCGCCGGCAGTCAACTGACCACGGTCAACGCCCGCGGCGAGACCCGCCAGGTGTACGTGGGCCGCACCAAGACCGAGATACGCCCACTGCTTCTGATCGAGGCCACTTTCCCGGAAAACCGCAAGGTCAACATCATCATGCAGGACGACTGGCACGTGCGGGTTTTCTCCGACAAGGCCAGGCCCCTGAACGTTACCGAACTCGTGCCCGGCGACCGGGTGCTCGGCTTCGGCACAGAGCCGGGCCGTCATGTGGGCGTCAAGGTGGACGAGCACATCATCGAGCTCTGATTCCTCCACCCGGGAGGCGGCGCCTGTCCCCGGTGCCGCGCCCGCTTTGCGATCAACCGGAAACAAAAGGAGTGTGGAAGTGCATCAGGTACTGATTACCGGCGTCACCGGCTTTGTCGGCAGCGCCCTGGCGGCGAGTTTCCTGGCCCGCGGCGCCAGTGTCACCGCCGTTTCACGCAACGACCCCGACGGCGTGCGCACCATCAACGCCGTGCTCACCGCCGCCCACGGCTGCGGCCTGGATGTGAGCGGCGCAGTGGAGCGCCACCTGCGCGTGATAGACATCGATTTCGCCGAACTGGAGACGGCGCTGGCCGAGACCGGGCTGGAGCAGATCACCGAGGTCTGGCACGTGGCCGCGGAGATGAGCTACTCGGCCCACAAGCTGGGCGTCTCCTTCGACACCAATGTCGGCAACAGCGCGCGCTTGTATGAGACCGCCGTGCGTTGCGCGCCCAACTGCCGCCGCTACTACTATGTATCCACCGCCTATGTGGCGGGCATGGCCGGCGGTCCGGTGCGCGAGGAGCTGCACTCCAGGAGCCACATGGTCAACACCTACCAGGTCACCAAGTGGAGTACCGAGCAATCGCTGCACCTGCTGCAGCAGCGGCTCGGCCTGCCGGTCACCATCTTCCGCCCCACCGTGGTCGTGGGCCACCGCCACACCGGTTGGGCCCACCGCAACGGCTTCGGCTTCTACATGTTCCAGGACGCGATGATCGCCATCGCCCGCGCCGGTCACCCGGAGCTGACCGTAGACCTGCTGCCCGACACGCGCCCGGACCTGGTGCCCATCGACCAACTCTGCGCCGACGCCTGCTCCCTGACCCTGCGCCAGCACAGCGGCGACGACTTCGAGGTGTTCCACGGCAGCGGCGGCATCAATGTGCGCATGGAGGAGATAGTGCGCATCTGGGGCCAGGTGGCCGGCGTCAACGCCCGCCTCGGCGCCCCCACCACCTCGCTGGAGCAGAAATTCGACCGCGCAGTGGGCCCCAACCGCCCCTTCGCGCGCACCGAGTGGCAGTTCGAGCGCACCCGCCTCGACGCCGCCATCGGTCTCGAGCGGCCGGTACAGCCATTGTCCCGCGAGGAACTCTACGCCCTGTGCAGCTGGTACGCCGACGAGGCCAGCGGCAAGAGCGAGACCCGCGCGACCGAAATCGCCGAAGCCAGTTGAGGGACAGCGCCGTGACCAGCCTCACCACCGCCGCGCCCGCGGACACCGCCGACCGCGGCGGCCGCCCCCTGGACGCCCTGGCCGAGGTCTTTGTACACCTGGGGGAGATGGCCAACACCAACACCAACCAGATAGTGATCGTCAGCGGCCGCCTGGACGCCGCGGCGCTGGAGCAGGGCGTACGCCGCGCGGCGGCGCAGATCCCGCTGCTGCGTACCCGGCCCGACGGCGGCCGGCTGCGGGCGTTCGACACCGCCGGCACCCGCTGGGTGGAGCACCTGGAGTACGCCGGCGCCTGCGATTTCAACGATCCCGATTTCCGCCGGCTACTGATGGATTTCAGTTTCGCGCGGCGCCTGCAGTGGCGCGAGCGACCGCCGCTGCAGCTGCTGCTGGTCACCGGCAACGGCGGTCACAACTCCTGCGTCTACCTGAGCAGCCACCACGGCGCGGCCGACGCCCGCAGCGACTGCCTGCTGCTGCGCCGGATCATCGAGCACTACGCCCATATCACCGGCGTGCCCGGCGCCGCGGCCCCCACCGGCAAGCTACCCTTCGCGTCGCTGGCGGAGATACGCCCGGACTGGTACCGCCCGCTCTCCCGCGGGCGCCGCTGGCTGCGCGCCCTGGGCAGCGTCGCCGCGGACCTGCTGCGGCGCGATGCCGGCTTCGAGGTACCGCTGCGCGGGCAGCGCTGGGAGGGGGTTGCCGACGACCCGGACATAGGCCGCCTGGATTTCTTCCAGAGCCTGCTGTCGCGGGAACTGGAGGAGCGGCTGGGAGCGACGGCGAAAAGTGCCGGCGTCACCGTGAACACGCTGCTGTGCGCGGCACTGGCGCGGCTGATGGAGTCCGCTGGCGACCAAACCGGCGGCCACCTGCGCATCACCTGCGCGGTGAGCCTGCGGCGCCTGATCGAGCGCCGCTACGACCGCAGCTTCCGCAACTACCTGGTGCCGAGCGGCATCCGCCTGCGCGCCGGCCAGGACACCGACGCGCTGGTGCACAGTGTGCACTCCGCCTTCGGCCGCGCCCGCAGCGACCGCCAGATTGGCACGGAGCTGGGCCGCCTGGAAACACTGCTGCCGCTGCTGAGGCTGCGCCCGCTGCGCGGCCCCGCCCGCCGCCTGCTGAACCTGTGCCAGGGCACCAACGCCTGCTACTCGAACCCCGGGCGCATCGAGGAGAACTTCTCCTCCTTCGGCTCGGCGCAGCACGGCACCCAGAGCTATGTTGGTTTCGGCTGCCTGGTGCCGCCCTACGACTTCATTCTCTACACCCCCACCGTCAACGGCCGCATGCAGCTGGACCTGGTCTACCGCCGCGCGGCCTTCAACGACGTCCACAGGGAATTCGCCGCACCCTTCCTGGAGGCCCTGCGGCGGCTGCTGGACGAGCTGGAATCCTCACCGCGGAGATGATGCCAAGATGATGAGCTACGCAATCGCTACTATCGCAACCCTGCTGCTCGGTTACCTGCTGTTCGCCGCCGCGCGCCTCGGCTATTTCGGCCGCCTGTCCCTGCTGGCAAAGTGGGACGACCGCGTGGACCGGGCGCTGGAATTCGCCGCGCGCCGCCACGGCGACCGCGAACTGGTGGAGCTGGCCCAGCCCCTGGCCTGGACCCGCGAGCAGCACTGGAGCGCACCGCTGATCCTGGACACGGTCAGGAAGCTGTCCGCCTGCTGGCACCACCTGGGTGTCGGGGAGGGCGAGCGGGTGGCCATTTACAAGGCCAACCAATTCGACTACTTCCTCTTCTCAGTGGCCTCCCTGCGCATCGGCGCCATCGCGGTGCCCATCAACGTCAATGTGAGCGCGGACATCGCCGCCGGCTATATGGCGCGCATGGACGCCAAGCTGCTGGTCACCGACAGCGGCGGCTGGCAGAAGCTGGCGGCGCTGGGCGAGAAGCAGCTGCCCGCGGGCATGCGGCAGGTGGTGCTGGCGGACGCGCCACCGCACGCCGGCAGCGCCGCGGCAAGGGTGCGCAGCCTGGCCGGCCTGCTGAACGAGGCGCTGCCGGCGGCGCCCGAGCGCAGCCGCGGCGGCGAAGATCCCCTCTATATAGTGCATACCTCCGGCACCACCGGCGTCCCCAAGGGCGTGATCCTGAAACAGGAGGGCATCGCCCAGTCACTGCGCTCCATAGTGCTGTTCAACCCGGTGTCCACCCGCGACTTGGCCTGCTTCGCCCTGCCGCTGAACCACCAAGTGTCGCACCTTTACCTGCACGGCGTGCTGCTGATGGGGGTGCGCTGCCTCGTCGACGGCGAGCTGGCGGCGCCGGGGCTGATAACACTGCTGCGCGAGCGCAAGCCCAGCGTCTTCTTCGGCTTCCCGATCACCTACACCCGCCTGCTGGAGGCCGGCGTCACCGAGCAGCCACTGGACAGCCTGCGCATCTGGGGCACCACCGCCGACGCCAGCCACGAGGTTCAGCAGCGCGCCCTGATCCCCCACGGCTCCTTCTTCACCCGTCTCGGCATCCCGGTGAAGGGCTCCCTGTTCGTGGACGGCCTCGGTTCCAGCGAGGTGGGCATAGCGGCGCTGTTGCGCATCGCCACCCCCTGGACAAAACACTTCGGGCGCCGCGTGGGCCGCAAGACACCTCTGGGCCCGCAGATCAAGATCGCCGACGCCGACGGCGTGCCGGTGGCGAAAGGCGAGGTGGGCAGGCTGATGATCAAGGGCAAGAGCATGTTCGGCGGCTACTGGAACGCCCACGACGTCTTCTACGACGCCACCCGCGACGGCTGGTGGTTCACCGGTGACATGGTGCGCGAGGGCGACGACGGCGAAGTGGTGCACCTGGACCGCGAGGTGGACGTGATGCACACCGCCCGCGGCCCCGTCTACACCCTGCCGCTGGAGGAGATAGTGCTGAAGCAGCCGGGCGTGCTGGACACCTGCGTGTTCGGCGTGCGCCCGCGGGCGGACGGCCCCGAAGCGCCCGCCGCGGTGGTGGCAACCCGCGCCGATGCGCCCATCCGCGACCCACAGACACTGCGGCGCACACTGAACGCGCTGCTGCCGGAGGAGCAGCAGCTGGCCCACCTGTGGCTGATCGACTGGGCGGAATTCCCCATCGGCGCCACAGGCAAGACCCTCAAGCGGCGCCTGCGCGAGCGCTACAACCAGTTGCTGCAGACGCAACAGAGCGAAACCAGGGAGAAGGACCCATGCGAAGCCGGCGCACTGCAAACCGCCTGATCCCGGCACTGCTCGCCTCAGTCTCAGCCCCGCTCTTCACCGCCCTCGTCGCCGCCCCAGCGGCCGGCGACGACGGCTGGGCCTTCGACAGCAGCAGGCAGAAGGGGACCTGGAGCACCGACTACGAGCTGACGCTGCAACTGATCCGCGAGCGCGAGCACCTTTTCTCCGCCTTTTCCACTTCTTCGGGGGGCGGCGGCCGCGCCGAGCGCATCGCCGCCGAGCTGCGCCTCGACCTGCAGCTGCGCTGCAATTCAGAAGTCTGCGACGGCACCCGCCTGGTGCTGAAGCCGCGTTTGGCCCTGGCCGACGACGAGCGCCCGCGGGCCATGCCGGACCCGGAGCCCGACTGGCTCGCCGAGGGCTACCTGCTGCGCGAGCTGGGCGGCGGCGTCCGCATCGGCGCCGGCAAGCGCCTGGTGGGCTGGGGGCCGTCGCTGTCGTACAGCCCCACCAACCGCCTGTTTCCCGACAACGGCGCCGTCACCCCGCGGCGCGATATCCCCGGCAAGCCGATGGCCTTCGCCAGCACCAACCTGTCCGCGCGCGGCCGCGCCAGCCTGCTGCTGGCGGACCCGCGCCTGGACCCGGTGGAGGGGATAGAAAGCGGCGGCACCTTCGGCCTGGCCCGCGCCGAGTGGAACTGGGTCGAGGGGCAGGTCACCAGCCTCGGCGCCGTAGCCGGCGGCGGCGGCGGCTTCCGTCCCTATGTGGGCGGCTATTTCCAGCGCGGCCTGGGCGACGCCTGGACCATCGGCGCCGAGATGGCCGCGTCCCGCGGCTACGCGGACGCAGAGAACGGCGCCCCGCACCTGGCGCAGAACCGCGAGCGCTGGCGCTGGGACGGCGTCTTCAACCTGCGCTACGGCGCCGCCTCCGGCGCCGAGACAGGCCTGGAACTGATTTACAACGGCTATGCCCAGAGCAAAGCCGAGCTGCGCAACCCCCAGATCGCCGCCCTGCCCTCGGCGGGGCGCGGCCCGTCGCGCAACCGCCCGCTGCACCCCTATGTGCAGCGCCGCTACGCGCTGCTGCAGACCACCTGGCCGAAGCTGTTCGGCGACCGCCGCTGGGGGCTGACCGCGCGGCTGCTGCAGGGGCTGGACCGCGCCAGCACCAGCAGCTTCGCCGAGCTTTCCTTCAGCCCCGGCGATGCCGCCACCGTCTACCTGGGCCTGTCCCTCAGCCGCGCCGGCGAAGCCCTGGAAATGAGCCAGCCGGTGACCCGCAGCGTCTACCTGGCCGTGGATGCCTTTTTCTGAGCGGGAACAAGTACAGCGACAAATGAAAGGAGAGAAGAGATGAACCTGGTCGAATTCGAATCCGTCACCAAGCGATACCGGCTCGGCGAGGTGGAGGTCACCGCCCTCGACAGCGTCGACTTCGCCGTGCGCAAAGGAGACTTCGTCGCCATAACCGGCCCCAGCGGCAGCGGCAAGACCACCATGCTGAACCTGGTCGGCTGCCTGGACAGCCCCACTTCCGGCGAGATCCGCATTTCCGGCCAGCCGGTCAGCGGCCTAGAGGACCGCGCCCTGGACCAGTTGCGCAGCCGCAGCTTCGGCATCATTTTCCAGAACTTCAACCTGGTGCCAGTGCTGACCGCACTGGAGAATGTGATGTTGCCGTTGTACCTGCACCGACAGCCCAGGGCGGAGATGCGCAGGCGCGCCGCTGCCGCCCTGGCCTCAGTCGGCCTGACCCGCTTCGCCGACTTCCGTCCCGACCAGCTGTCCGGCGGCCAACGCCAGCGGGTGGCGGTGGCCCGCGCCCTGGTCACCGAACCCAAGCTGATCCTGGCCGACGAGCCCACCGCCAGTCTCGACACCGCCAGTGCCCTGTCCCTGGTGGAGCTGATGAAGCAGCTGAACACCGAGCGGCAGGTGACCTTCGTCTTCTCCACCCACGACCAGCGGCTACTGCAACACGTCAGCCGGGTCGTGGAGCTGCGCGACGGCCAGTTGTCCAGCGGCAAGGCGCCCCGGGCCGAAGAGGCCGGCGCCACCATACCGCTGACCAGCGACAGCGAGGTGGCGTGATGTGGTCCATGGCTCTCCGCAATCTCTACCGCGACCGCCGGCGCACCCTGGCAACGGTCATCGCCGTGGCCGCGGGCCTGTTCGCAGTGCTGATGTTCCTCAGCTATATCCGCTTCGTCGAAAGCTCCCTGGCCTCGGTGGTCATCTACCGCGACGCCAATGCCCATGTGCAGGTGTACCGCAGGGACGGCCCCGAGCAGTTGGCGGCAACGCCAGCGCAGTACTCCCTGGACAGTGCCGACCAGGCGCTGATTCACCGACTCGCCAGCGATCTGCCGCATTTCCTGCGCGCCTCAAACCAGTTGGTGGGGGTCGGCGTGGTGCAGGCCGATGACGACAGCGCCGTCTTCCTGGCCCGCGGCATAGACCCGCAATTCGAAACCGCGCTGCACGCGCAGAGCCCGCTGGCGGCGCCGCCTCCGCCTGAGGACGGCCTGCTGCTCACCACCCAGTTGCAGGATCTGCTCGGCTACCCGGAAAAGGGCGCGACTCTGCAACTGTTCAGCGCCTCCTACGCCAACCGCATGAACGCGATAGAGGCGCCGCTGGTGGGCGACTTCTCCACCGGCATAGAGGCGATAGAGGACAAGGGCCTGAAGGCACCGCTGGCGCTGCTGCAATCCCTGTACGACACCGACGCTGTGTCGCGTGTGGTAGTGCAGCTGGACGACCGGCTGCACAGCGGCCCCTTCCGCGAGCGGCTCACCGCCGGGCTGGAAGACCAGGCCCCCGGCCGCTTCGAGGTCACCACCTGGGATCACCCGCAGATAGGCCAGCTGTACACCAGCTTTATGGGCTTCTTCAACATGGTGTTCGCCTTTACCGGCCTTGTGGTGTTCACCATCGCCCTCACCACCATCCAGCACACCGTGGCGATGAACGTAGCCGACCGCACCCGCGAGATCGGCATGCTGCGCTCCCTCGGCTTCGGCCGCGGGCGCATCGCCGGGCTGTTTGCGCGCGAAAGTCTGCTGGCCACCCTGGCGGCGGCGCTGCTGGCGGCCGCGCTGGCCTACGCGGTGATGCTCGCGCTGCGCCTGGCCGGCGTGGAGACCCAGCTGCCGCGCATCGCCGAACCGGCGGTGCTGGCGCTGCGGCTGCCGCCGCTCTGGGCCCTGGGCGCCGTCGCCTGCGCCGGCGCCGGCATCGCCTTGGGGGCGCTGGTCACCGCGCGCAAGCGGGTCGGCGGCGAGGTGCGCCCCGGCCGCCGCGGCGTGCCCCTGACCCGGCTGCTGGCCTCCGCCGCCTGCCTGTTGCTGGCCGTGCCGCTGCTGGTGCCGGCGCAAGCCGGGGAAGCGCCGGCTATGGAAGAGGTCTCGGCGACCCAGGCGCCAGACGAGGAAACGATGCGCCAGTGGCTGCGCGAGGCGGACCTGGCCCGCGGCGGCTGGGGCAGCTACCAGTGGAAGCTCAGCATCCACACCGAGGACCCCGCCGGCGCCACTGACACCGACTACGACATCGCCGTGCGCGACGGCCGCGCCCTGGCCATGACCACGGCGCCGCGGCGCTACCGCGGCGAGAAGATACTGATCGCGTCCCGCGCCATGTGGTACGCCAAGCCGGGGCTGCGCAAGCCGGTGAGCATCAGCCCCCAGCAGCGCCTGGTGGGCGAGGCGGCCAACGGCGACATAGCCGCCACCCAGTACGCCCGCGACTACACCCCCGAGTACCTGGGCAGCACCGACCTGGACGGCACCCCCTGCTACAAGCTCAGGCTGACCGCCGCCACCGACGGCGCCACCTACGAAGCCATCATCTACTACATCGACAAGCGCAACCGCCTGGGGGTCAGGGCGGAGTTCCTGACCGCCAGCGGCATGCCCCTCAAGAAAGCCCACTTCGAGTACGGCAACCGGGTGCTGGTGGACGGCGAGGAGCGGCCCTTCGTGTCGCGCATGAGAATCGTCAACGCGAACTTTCCCGAGCGCTACAGCCTGCTGGAGTACAAACGGGTGTCCCCAGCCGACCCGCCGGACAGCCTGTTCACCGTCGACACACTGATGACCCTCTAGGAGCAGATATGACCGTCAAACTGTTGCTGACCATGTCCCTGCGCAACCTGTGGCGGCAGGGGCGCAAAACCCTCGGCACCTTCGTGGTGATGAGCGTCTCCGTGCTCGCCCTCGCCCTGCTGTCCGGCTACATGCAGTCCAACGTGGAGCTGATCCGCGACGCCTTTATGCGCTGGGGGGCCCGCGGCCACCTGGTAATAGAGAGGCCCGCGTCGGAGCTGGCGCGGAAGGTGGAGGGCGCCGGCCAGCTGCCGCTCACCGCCGCGCTGCAAGAGCGCATAGACGCGGTGCTGGTGGAGGACCCGCAGGTGGTCGCCAGCGCGCGGGTGCTGCGCATTTCCGGCATGGTGTCGAACCCGCAGGTGAGCACCATCTTCGCCGGCATCGGCCAGGACGTGCAGGAGATACGCGCTATCAAGGGCCCCGCCTACGAGTACGACGTGGTCGCCGGCACCCCGCTGTGGATGGAAACGCACCCGCAGCCCCTGGTCCTCGGCCAGGGGCTGGCCGCCATCCTCGGCTGCGAAGTCCCGGACGTGGGCTTCGCGCCGCTGCAGCCCGGCGACACGCCGCAGTCGCGACCGCTCGAGTGCCCGCCGGGGCCGCTGGAGCTGACCGCGACAACCCGCGGCAAGGCCCGTATCAACGCGGTGCGCGCGGTACCCACCGGCATCATGGACTGGGGTATCAAGGAGATCAACGACCGCCTGGTAGTGATGCCCATGGCCGACGCCCAGGCGCTGCTCAACACCAGCGACGTCAGCGAGTACCACCTGCTGCTCGAGGACGGCGCCGATATCGCCGAGGCGCAAAAACGCATCGCCGGGCAACTCGCGGACGCCGGCCTCGGGGATGTGGAGGTCTTCCTCTGGTCCGACCGCGCCACCTTCTACCGGCAGGTGAAGGCAGTGCTGGGCGGTTTCCTTAATTTCATCGCCGTGATCGCCTGCGCCATCGGCTTCACCAGCCTGCTGAACGCCAGCTACATGAACTTCTCCCAGCGCGCGCGGGAGTTCGCGACCCTGCGCAGCCTCGGTTTCACACGCCGCTTCGTATTGGCCCTGACCGCGCTGGAGAACTGTTGGCTGGCCCTGGGGGCCGCGCTCGCCGGCATCGGCATCACCTCCGCCATCGTCTGGGCGGTGCGCGAGGCACAGATCATGTGGACGCCGCCCGGATCCAGCAACGCGGTACCGGTGGACCTGGCCTGGGTGGTGCCCACTTATGTGGCCGCGGTACTGGGCGTGGTACTGATCGCGGCCTTCGCCAGCTCCATTCCCACCCGCAAGATACTGAAGCGGCCGATTCGCGCTGTGCTGTCTGACGCGTGATCCCCCTCGCAGCAAAGGAGAAATTTCAATGACTGAAATGGCACGCAAACGGCGCTGGAAGCGCTTCGTCGACCCGCAGTCCGGCAGAGCCCTGGTGGTACCCCTGGACCACGGCCTGACCTTGGGCCCCATCCCCGGCATCAGCCACCCGGAGGACATATTGCACTGGCTGAGCGCGGAGGTGGCCACCGGCGTGGTACTGCACAAGGGCTTCGCCGAGCGCTTCGGCGGCAGTCTCGGCTGCGGTCTGGTGATCCATCTCAACGGCTCGGTCAGCCTGGACGAACAGCCGGACCTGAAACAGCTGGTGACCACCGTGGAGGCCGCCGTGCGCCTGGGCGCCGACGCGGTCTCGGTGCAAACCAATTTCTCCGCCGCCACCGCCTCCCACAACCTGCGCCTGATCGGCCGGGTGGTGGACGAGGCCCACGCCTGGGGACTGCCGGTGCTGAACATGGTGTACGACAGGACCCGGGCCGAAGGCCGCGGACTGGAGCGCATGCGCCACTTTATGCGCGCCGCGGTAGAGTTGGGGGTCGACGCCCTCAAGGTGGCGGCGCCAGCGCAGCTGGATTGCATCCCGCAACTGCTGGACGGTGTGCAGGACCACACGCCGGTGCTGTTTGCCGGCGGCACCCTGGCCGACGAGGGCGCGCTGATCGAGCTGGCGGAGGCTGTGGTGCACCACGGCGCCGGGGGCATCTGCGTGGGCCGCAACGTGTTCCAGCGGGCCGCGCCGGCGGCCACCTTGCGGCGCCTGCTGCACGTCTTCCGCAACGGCGGTTCCTCCGGTCTCGACTTCGCCCGCCCGCTGGCAGCGCGGGAGCGGGAGGCGGAACTGGCGGTGTGACATGACACCGCCACCCCACCCGGCGCCTCGAACCAAACCCTGAAACCTGAGTAATAAAAAGAGAGACACAGCCGTGATTCACATCGATTCCAGTCCCGGATGCGTCGACCTGCTGGTCGACCGCCACGTCCGCGCCGGCCGCGGCGAGCACCCCGCACTGGTGGAGTGCAGCCCCGCGGGCCGCCGCAGCCTGAGCTACCGCGAGCTGCAGCAACGCAGCCTGGCGGCGGCCCAGGAGTTGAACGTGCGCCTCGCCGGCAGCCGCAGCCAGCAGCGCATCGCGCTGGTGGGCTCGGCGACGCTGGAGAATATCGTCTACTGGCTGGGCGCCATGCGCGCCGGTCACCTGCCGTTCGCGGTGCACCCGGCCCAGCCAGCGGATCACTACGGCGGGCTGTGGGAAGACTTCGACCCGGCGTTGGTGCTGGCGGACAGGACCGCGCCGCTCCTGGAAGAGGCCGAGCCGATGAGCCCGGTGGCAGAGCTCGCTGCCGCCGGCGCGGTGCGGGGGCAATTGGGGGAGGTCAGCGACCTGGCCGCCGACCTGGACCGCCGACCGGCACTGGTGCTGGCCACCTCCGGCTCCACCGGCCGCCCCAAGCTGTGCGTGCACAGCCACCGCGCCTTCTGGGCCTTCGAGCGCAGTGTCAGCCGCGCGCTCTGGGATATCCGCGCCGACGACCGGGTGCTGGCCAGCACCGGCCCCTTCTTCTCCTTCGGCCTGCAGGGGCTACACGTGCCCCTGAGCCGTGGAGCTACCGCGGTAATGCTGCCGGAGTGGCAACAGCACGCGGATTTTCTCGAGGTAACCGAGGCCGAGTCTGTCAGCGTTTTCCTGGCCGTGCCCACTCTCTACCACCTGCTGATGTCCCGCGCCGCCCGCCCCTATCAGTTGGACGCGCTGCGCCTGTCCCTGTCTGCCGGCGAGCGGCTGCCGCCGGTGATCCGCGAGCGCTGGCAGGCCTGGAGCGGCTCGCAGATGCTGGACTCCATCGGCACCACAGAGACCTTTGCGCCCTATTTATCAGAGACGGCCGCGGGCGCTTCGTTGGAGAAAACCGCGGGCAGGGCGGACGACAGCCACGCCCTGCAGCGCGTCGACGGCTTCCACTACACGGAGACCTCCCACGGCGACGGCGTCCTCTCCCTGTCGATCAGCGGCGGCTGTCTGATGCTGGGCTACCTGGCCCCGGCCAGCGGCGGCCTCCTACAGGAGGCCGCGACGCCCTTCGACACCCGCGATCTCTTCACCCGCGACGATGCCGGCCTGCACTTCGTGTCCCGCGACAGCGAGCGCATCAAGGTGGCCGGGCACTGGGTCAGCCCCCAGGAACTGGAGGAGTTCCTGCTCGCGGACAGGCGTGTGATCAAGGCGGCGGCCCTGCCCCTGGAGACTACCGAGGGACTGACCCGGCTGCGCGCCTACGTGGTGGCCGACACCAGCGGCTATGCGGCCACGGCACTGGTCAACGATCTGATGAAACGCATACGCGAGCAGCTGCACCCCCGTGCGCTGCGCCCGGACCGCATAGAGCTGGTGGAGGATATCGCCACCACGCCGAGCGGGAAAATCAAGCGGCAGGAGCTGCGCGACCTGGTGGGCCGCCCGGTGGCCAGGGCCGGCGCGATGCTGGCCTAGGGCCGGATCAGCCCCAGGGACAGGGCGCGGGCCACGGCCTGGCGCCGGTTGGAGACACCAAGCTTATGAATGATGTTGCGGAAGTGGAAATTCACCGTCGCCTCGGAGCAGCCGAGAATGCGCGAGATCTCCCAGGAGGTCTTGCCGGCCGACGACCAATGCAGGCACTCGCCCTCGCGCGGGGTCAGGCCCACATCCGCCGCAGCGCCGGCCTCCTTGATGTGCACTATTGCCTCGTAGGCGTAGGCGGCCAGCAGTTGGATGGTGGGCATGGTCTCGGTGAGCCAGGACTCCAGCCGCGTATTGAAAAAGGCGCCGTTGGCGACCGAAATCATCATCGCCCGGCTGTGCCGCGCGCCGCGCAGCGCCGTGGCCACACCGGTGGCAATGCCGTGGGCGGCGGACTCCTCGTACAACTCGCAGGCCTCGCCGGGGAAGTGATGCCGGTGCCAGATCATCGGCACCGGCGACTGCTGGCAGTGGCGCACCACCGGATCGCGCCCCACCCATTGCAGGCGGTTGTAGCGCTCCACGCAGTTCTGCGGATAGTTGGTTTTCACCTCATAACCGGGCGCGGCAGGGCTCTCGAGAGCAATCAGGAAAAAATCGAAACCTATGGCGCTGACAGATCGCTGGATCCGGTCCTTGACCTGGTCGATGGTCTGCGCGTCCAAGAGGTCGGGCAGGGCTCGTATCACTTCCTTTTGTGGGCACAAGATCATTTCCCCCAAAACTAGAGAAAAATTGAAAACTTATTCTGTTTTCCCTCACAGAAACATCCCGATAGTAGCGCAAGCAGATGACAAATAGGAGAAAAGAAATTGCCATTTCGCAACAGGGCACACCCGCGCGAGGCGCGCGAACCCACGCGGATCACAACAACCAGAGGCAGACAAAAGAGCCGCCTGGCGGCAAGGCACACCAACCGGAAGTCACAAGGAGTCAACACCCGATGGATATGCAGCTTGAATTGCTCGAGGCCAGCAAGAGCGCCCTGATTGAGCGGGTCCGCTCGCACCCCTTCCTGCGGCGCTGCCGCGAGGGCCGCGTAGCACTGGAAGAACTGAGGATATTCCTGGCCCAGCAGGGGCTCTACAGCGGCTACTTCACCCGCTACCTGTGCGCGATGATGGCCAACCTGCCCGGCAACGACGAGGTGCTGGCGCTAGCGGAAAACCTGTTCGAGGAGCTGGGCCTGGAGCCGGACACCCCCCAGCCCCACCACCTGATCTACCGCACCATGCTCGACCGCTTCGGGGTGCGCCTAGAGGATGCCGAGGCCCTGCCCGGCACCCGCCTGCTGATCGGCAGCATGTTCCGCCACTGCCGCGACCCGCAGCCGAGCGCGGGCCTCGGCGCCCTCTGCCTGGGCGCCGAGGCGCTGGTACCGGCACTCTACGCCGACATAGTCACCGGTTTCCGCGCCTGCGGTGCGGCAGACAGGGACCTGGAGTTCTTCCTGCTGCATATAGAGTGCGACGACGGCCACGCCGAAACCATCCGCGACATCATGGTGGATATCGCCTGCGCAGATCCCGCGCAACTGGACACCATGCTCGGCGCTGGCAGCGACCTGGTGGAGGCGCGGCTGAAGTTCTTCGACTCCATAGAGATGGCCTTCCGCGAGTCGCGGGCGCAGGGCGAACATCTGGAGGCGCAACCCGAGGCAATTCCCGTGACCCGAATGGCACTAAGTTAAGCGATAAAGCTTGATGCGAAGGGCCTTAACTTAGTGCCATTACCGCCTGCCCCCACTGAAGGAAATGACAGTGACCACAGAGAAAACCACAGGGGAAACCCTGTCGATGGAAAAGGGTGAACTGGTGGAGCGCGCGCAGGAAGGAATGTGCCGGCACCTCGACACGCCCGGCTGGTCCCTGCGGGAGAAGCTCGCCCTCACCTGCCACATACTCTTCGCCCAGGGACACGACTCGGGTCTGGCCGGGCAGATCACTGCTCGGGCCCAGGCGCCAGGGACCTATTACACCCAGCGCCTCGGCCTGGGGTTTGATGAGATCAGCGCCTCGAACCTGCTGGCGGTGGACGAGGACCTGGAGGTGCTGTCCGGCGGGGGCATGGCCAACCCGGCCAACCGCTTCCACTCGTGGATCTACCGCGCGCGGCCGGATGTGCGCTGCATAGTACATACCCACCCGCTGCATATCTCCGCCCTGTCGATGCTCGGGCGGCCCCTGAAGGCCGCCCATATGGACACCTGCCCATTGCACGGGGACGTCGCCTTCCTGGCGGAGTGGCCCGGGGTGCCGGTAGGCAACGGCGAGGGCGAGATCATCTCCGCGGCGCTGGGGGAAAAGCGCGCGGCGCTGCTGGCCCACCACGGCCTGGTGGTGGCCTGCCGCTCAGTGGAGGAGGCCTGCGTGCTGGCCATCCAGTGCGAGCGGGCCGCGCGCCTGCAGCTCCTGGCCGAGTCCGCGGGCCCAGTGCGCGATATTGATCCAGAGCTGGCCCGCGAGGCCCACGACTGGGTGCTGCAGGAGAGGCGTGTGCAGGCCACCTTCGCCTACTATGCCCGGCGGGTACTGCGGTCCCTGCCTGCGGGCGACGTGGACCCCTTGGGCTGATGCTGCACCGGCTGCACCGCATCTCGGCACTACTGATCAGCCTGTATGTGGTCTTCCACCTGGCCAACCACCTGGCCGCGCTGGGCGGGGTGGAGACGCATATCGCCTTTATGCAGAACTACCGCCAGGTCTACCGGGCCTCACTGGTGGAACCGCTGCTGCTGGCCTGCGTCCTCTTCCAGGTGGGATCCGGTATCACCTTTATTGTCCGCCGCCGCGGCCAGAGGCGCGGATTCTTCGATCGCGCCCAGGCCCTCTCCGGCGCCTACCTGGCGTTCTTCCTGCTCTTCCATCTGAGCGCCGTACTCTACGGCAGGTTCGTGCAGGGCCTGGACACCAACTTCTACTTCGCTGCCGCGGGCCTGCAACCCGGCGCCTACCCGGGCTTCTTCATGCCCTACTACGCCCTGGCGGTACTGGCCTATTTCACCCACCTGGCCTGCGGGCTGAGCTGGCTGACGCGCCGGCGCCTACCCACCGTCGCCCGCGACAGAGCCGCCATCGGCGCCATGGCCCTGGGCCTGCTGCTGGCGGTCACCATAGTCGCCGCCTTCAGCGGCGTCCTCTACCCGGTGGAATTACCGGCGGAGTACTGCCTCGGGAATTGCTCGGAGCCCCCAGTTCGTTAAGAGCGCACCGCTCCTGTATAATTCGCCGGCTTCAACCGACGATTATTGGGATTTTCATTTTTATGGCTAGTTACTCCACCAACGAATTCAAGGGCGGCCTCAAGGTGATGCTCGACGGCGATCCCTGCTCCATCGTGGAGAACGAATTCGTCAAACCCGGCAAGGGCCAGGCGTTTAACCGCGTGAAGCTGCGCAACCTGAAAACCGGCAGGGTGTGGGAGCGCACCTTCCGCTCCGGCGAGAGCCTGGAGGCCGCGGACGTGATGGACCGCGATATGGAGTACCTCTACAACGACGGCGAGTTCTACCACTTTATGGAGCCGGAGACCTTCGAGCAGCACCAGGCCTCAGCCGACGCGGTGGGCGACGCCGCCAAGTGGCTGAAAGAGCAGGATATGTGCACCGTGACCCTGTACAACGGCACACCGCTCGCGGTCGCTCCGCCCAACCATGTGATCCTGGAGATCACCGACACCGATCCGGGCCTGCGCGGCGACACCGCCCAGGGGGGCACCAAGCCCGCCACTCTGATCACCGGCGCGGTGGTCAAGGTACCGCTGTTCCTGGAGATCGGCGAGACCATCAAGGTGGACACCCGCACTGGTGAATACCTGGGGCGCGCCAAGGAAGATTGATCACTTTTTCTGTAGGAGCGGGCCATGCCCGCGACAAATCGGCAGGATAGCCGATTTGGACGCCGCAGGCCCCGGAGGGCGAGCACCATGGACAAATCAGCCGGAAGCGGATTTGAGCAGCTTTAGCTGGCCGAAGGCCGAGGCACATGGATGTGCCGAGCTATTGTGCGAGTCAGCGGCATGTGCTACGTAGCAAGGTTGATCGCGGGCATGGCCCGCTCCTACAAAGTTTCTCCCACATGACCGAGAATTCCTGGCAACCCACCGCTCCCATTGAGGCCCTGCGCCACCGCGCGCGGCTGCTGGCGGATATCCGCCGCTTCTTCGCCGGGCGCGGTGTGCTGGAAGTGGAAGTGCCGCTGCTCTCCCGCCGCGCCACCAGCGATCCGCATATCGAGTCCGTCACCGCCCTCTGCGGCGGCGAGCCCGCCTACCTGGCCACCAGCCCGGAATTCGGCCTCAAGCGGCTGCTGGCCGCGGGGATGGGGGACTGCTACAGCCTCGGCAGAGCGTTTCGCGAGGGCGAGGCCGGCGGCCGCCACAACCCGGAGTTCACCATGCTGGAGTGGTACCGGGTGGGCTGGGACGACCGCCAGTTGATGGGGGAAGTGGGAGAATTGCTGGGCCGACTGCTCGGCACTGAACGGGTGCGCACGCTCAGCTACCGCGAACTCTTCCTGCAACAGTTGCAACTGGACCCGCACACCGTCTCCGATGCGGAACTGCGCGACTGCGCGGGGCGCGAAGTGGAGCTGTCCTTCACGCCCGCCAGTCGCGACGAGTGCCTGGACCTGCTGATGAGCCACCGCCTGGAGCCGGCCATGGGCGAGGGCATCACTCTGGTATACGATTTCCCCGTCGGCCAGGCGGCCCTGGCCAGGGTGGTGGAGGACGACACCGGCACCGCCGTGGCGCGGCGCTTTGAGGCCTACGCCGGCGGCATGGAGCTGGCCAACGGCTACTGGGAACTCACCGACCCCGAGGAGCAGCTGCGGCGCTTCCAGGCGGACCACCGCTACCGCGCCGCGCACAAGCGGCATGTATATCCCTTCGAGGAGCGGCTGGTGGAAGCGCTGCGCGCCGGAATGCCGGAGTGCGCCGGGGTGGCGCTGGGCGTGGACCGGGTGCTGATGCTCGCCGGCGGTTATTCGCGCATAGAGGAGGTCATCGCCTTTCCGACAGGGCGCGCATAGAGTGCGCCGTTAAGGCTCGTAGCGATAGCGGGTCACCTCGCCCACGGCGAAGAAACCGGTCTCCAGATAGAGCTCCTGCCGCTCCACCGGCGTCAGCGCCACCGCGTGCTTGTGATGGCTGCCCAATGCCTGGGCCACCAGGTAGTTGAACAGCGCGCGGCCGATGCCGCGGCCCCGGTATTCCTCCCGGGTGATCAGGTCGTAGAAGCCCAGGGCATCGGCGGAGGCGAACAGGCAGCCACCGGCCACCGGCCTGCCCTCCCACTTGCCCAGGAACAGTTTCAGGCGACCGCGCTTGTGCTCCGGCAGCTCCTGCAGCTGGCGGTAGAACTTCTTGATCTGCGGCCCCTCGAGTGCGCCTTTGAACGCCTCCGCCTGCAACTCGGCGTAGTCGGCTATCTCTTCCACGGCCGCTGGCGCCAGCTCCAGTTCCGGGGGGCGCTGTTCGTCCGCCGCCAGCCGCTGCACCTCCACTGCCATGGCCACCAGCGTATCCTGGCGCACCACCCCCAGTTCCGCCAGTTCGGCGTGATCCAGCGGTTTGTTGGCGCAGTGCCAGAGGGTGAAGGGACTGTGGCGCTCGGCGAAGTAGTCCACCACGAAGCGCTGCAGTATACGCGTGGGCATCACCGCATTGCTCACCACCAGGTTGAAGGTGTGGGACAGCAGGCCGCTGTCGGTGCGCAGCACACCGGTGATCTCCCGGGTGTGGTCCGGGTTCAGCAGGCCGGCGCAGTAGCTGGCCTTGGCCTCCAGATTGCGGCAGACCAGGTTTTTGGCGCTGAGACTGTATTTCATTCTTACAAGAATAGCGGTTGCCCGCAGGGGTGCAGGCCTGGGACACCCCTACAGGAACGATGGCGCCAGAGCCATCAGCGCAACTGATAGCCTTCAGCGTAATGATCGCCATCAGCGTAACTGATAGCCGTCAGCGCAGCTGCCTGTCCACCTCCGACAGCGCGCACTGGTCCATGGACAGCGCCGGCTGGTCGCAGCTGGCGTCGCCGATCACCCGCGCGGGCACGCCGGCCACCAGCTTCTGCGCCGGTATCGATTTGAGCACCACACTGCCGGAAACCACCTGGGCGCACTGGCCGATCTCGATATTGCCCAGCACCTTGCTGCCGGCGCCGATCAATACGCCGCGGCGCACTTTGGGGTGGCGGTCGCCGCTCTCCTTGCCGGTGCCCCCGAGGGTCACCGACTGCATGATCGATACGTTGTCCTCCACCACCGCGGTCTCGCCGATCACGATACCGGTGGCATGATCCAGCAGTATGCCCTGCCCCAGCTCCGCCGCCGGGTGAATGTCCACGCTGAACACCACCGAGATGCGGTGCTGCAGGAACAGCGCCAGGGAGCGGCGCTTCTGGCGCCACAGCCAGTGGGCCACGCGGTGGGCCTGCAGGGCGTGAAAGCCCTTGAAGTACAGGAAGGGTTCGTAGAGGGCGCTGCAGGCGGAATCCCGCTGGTGGACAGCGGCCAGGTCGGCGCGCGCGGCGCGGCCGATGCCGGCGTCCGCCGCCAGTGCTTCGTCGATCACCTCGCGGATCAGCAGCGCCGGCGCCACCGGGCTGTCCAGCTTGTTGGCCAGATGGAAGCTCAGCGCCGATTCCAGGGTGTCGTGGTTGAGGATGGTGGCGTGCAGGAAGCTCGCCAACATCGGTTCCCGCTCCACTTGCTGGGCCACGCCGCCGCGGATCTCCCGCCAGATTTCATCGGTTTTCACATCCACTCGGTAAGCTTCCATCAACAATATTCCTCCTTCAGACGGCGCCCAGGGTCAGCGGCGGTTCCTGCAGCGCAGACAACTGCTCGCGCAACGCCAGTATATGTGTCCCCCAGTAGTGCGGAGTGTTGAACCAGGGGAAGGCCAGGGGGAAGGCCGGGTCCTGCCAGCGACGCGCCAGCCAGGCGGCGTGGTGCATCTGGCGCAGGCAGCGCAGCGGTTCGATCAGCTGTAACTCCTTCGGGTCGAAACTGGAGAAGGTTTCGTAGCCCTCGACCACCGCGTCCAGGTAGGCGGTCTGTTCGGCGCGGTTACCCGAAATGAGCATCCAGATGTCCTGGATCGCCGGGCCGGTGAGGCAGTCGTCCAGGTCCACGAACCAGGGGGTCTCCTCGCGCCACAGGAAGTTGCCGGCGTGGCAGTCGCCGTGTAGGCGCAGGGTCGCCCAGTCGCGCTCGAACAGCGGTGCTATCCGCTCGATGATATGGGCGGTCACCGATTCGTAGGCCTCGCGGTTTTCCCGCGGCAGGAAGTCGCCGGCGAGGATGAATTCGCGGCTGTCGATGGCGAAGTGCTGCAGGGTCAGCGCCGGCCGGTACTGGAAAGGCCTGGCGCGGCCCACCGCGTGGATGCGCCCGAGCATGGTGCCCACCTGCTCCAGGTGCTCGAAATTGTCCAGCTCCACCTGCCGCCCGCCGCGGCGGGGAAAGAGCGCGAAGCGGAATCCCCCGGCTTCCATCAGTGTGCGGCCGTCGAACTGCAACGGCGCCACCACGGGAATCTCCGCCGCCGCCAACTCCAGGGTGAACTGGTGCTCCTCCTCGATCTGCTCGTCGCTCCAGCGGCCCGGGCGGTAGAACTTGGCGATCAGCGGCTCGCTCTCCTCGATACCCACTTGGTAGACGCGGTTTTCGTAGCTGTTCAGGGGGAAGATGCGCGCGTCGGACACCAGCCCGGCGCTCTCCACACAGTCGATAACCATATCCGGCGTGAGGGCTTCGTAGGGGTGGTGGCTCTGGGGCATGACATATCCGGGGTTTACATAGGACGGCTATGCTAACCCGGCCCGCGCGCCGGGAACAAACAGATAAGACAGCGCCGCCGATCTCTGTAGGATTCCCCGTAGGGTGGATAAGCGCAGCGCATCCACCAGCCATCTGGTGGATGCGCTGCGCTTATCCACCCTACTGTGTGCCTTTCTCCAACAACCCTGCGGCTCTTTTGCGGCCAAGTAAAAACGGCGGCGTGTATGAACGCCGCCGTCTTTCGTTGACTGCAACAGGGTTGCAGTGTGAATCCATCCTGTGAGGTCCGGATTATTTCAGGTCAAAACGGTCCAGAGTCATCACCTTGGTCCAGGCGTCGACAAAGTCCCCGACGAATTTTTCCCGGTTGTCGTCGGTGGCATAGACTTCCGCCACGGCGCGCAGCTCGGAGTTGGAGCCAAAGATCAGGTCCACCGGGGTGGCGGTCCACTTCAGCTTGCCGCTCTTGCGGTCATAGCCTTCGTAAATGCCGTTTTCCCCGGACGACTTGGACCACTTGGTGGACATATCGAGCAGGTTCACGAAGTAGTCGTTGGTCAGGGCGCCCGGGCGCTCGGTGAAGACGCCGTGCCGGGAGTCGCCATCGTTGGCGCCCAGGGCCCGCATGCCGCCGACCAGTACGGTCATTTCCGGAACACTCAGGGTCAGCAGGTCGGCGCGGTCGATCAGCATCTCCGCGGGGGAGAGGTGGCTTTCGCTGCTGTAGTAGTTGCGGAAACCGTCCGCCTTGGGTTCCAGGAAGGCAAAGGACTGCACGTCCGTCTGCGCCTGCGCCGCGTCGTTGCGGCCCGGCTCAAAGGGCACCCGAATGTCGTGGCCCGCTTTTTCAGCTGCCTGCTCGATGGCGGCGGCGCCGCCCAGAACGATCAGGTCGGCCAGGGAGACCTTCTTGTTCCCGGACTGCTTGCGGTTGAAGTCTTTCTGGATGCGCTCCAGGCGGCCCAGGACTTTCTTCAGCTCGCGGGGATCGTTTACGGCCCAGTCTTTCTGGGGCGCCAGGCGGATGCGCGCTCCATTGGCGCCACCGCGCATGTCGGTACCGCGGAAGCTGGAGGCAGAGGCCCAGGCGGTTCTGACGAGCTGTGGAACGGTCAATCCGCTGTCCAGAACCCTGGCTTTCAGTGCCTCGATGTCCCGGTCGTCGATCAGGGTATAGTCGACGGCTGGGATCGGGTCCTGCCAGATCAGGATTTCTTTCGGCACCTCACTGCCCAGGTGGCGCGCGCGCGGGCCCAGATCGCGATGCGTCAGTTTGAACCAGGCCTTGGCGAAGGCCAACCGGTACGCTTCGGGGTCTTCCACGAAGCGCTTGGCGATCTTGCGGTATTGCGGGTCGAACTTCAGCGCCAGGTCGGTGGTGAACATGATGGGCGCGTGGCGCTTGTCGGGAATGTGCGCATCCGGAACGAAGCGGGCCTGATCGGCGTTTTTCGGCACCCACTGAGTGGCGCCCGCCGGGCTCTTGCTCTTCACCCATTCAAACGCGAACAGGTTGGACAGGTACTGGCTGCTCCACATGGTCGGGCTGGCGGTCCAGGCGCCTTCCAGGCCACTGGTAACAGTGTCTTCCGAGTGGCCCTTGCCGCACTTGTTCTTCCAGCCGAAGCCCTGCTCTTCCAGGGCGGCACCCGCCGGAGCTTCGCCCACGCACTCCTCGGGTTTGTGGGCACCGTGGGCCTTGCCGAAGGTGTGGCCGCCGGCGATCAGGGCCACGGTCTCCTCGTCGTTCATGGCCATGCGGCCGAATGATTCGCGGATATCTTTGGCGGCGAGCAGCGGATCGGGATTGCCGTTGGGGCCTTCCGGGTTGACGTAGATCAGACCCATCTGCACCGCGGCCAGCGGTTTTTCCAGTTTTCTGTCCCCGCTGTGGCGCTGGTCACCCAGCCACTCTCTTTCGGAGCCCCAGTAGACGATATCGGCCTCCCATTCGTCTTCGCGGCCACCGGCAAAGCCGAAAGTCTCAAAGCCCATGGATTCCAGGGCCACGTTGCCGGCCAGTACCATCAGGTCCGCCCATGAGATCTTGTTGCCGTATTTCTGTTTTACCGGCCACAGCAGGCGGCGCGCCTTGTCCAGGCTCACGTTGTCGGGCCAGCTGTTGAGGGGCTCAAAACGCTGCTGCCCACCGCCGGCGCCACCGCGGCCATCGTAAACCCGGTAGGTGCCGGCGCTGTGCCAGGCCATGCGGATAAAGAAGGGGCCGTAGTGACCGTAGTCCGCGGGCCACCAGTCCTGGGAGGTGGTCAGCACCTGTTCGATGTCTTTTTTAAGCGCATCCAGGTCGAGGCTGTTGAAAGCTGACCCGTAATCGAAGTCTTCACCCATCGGATCAGACTTCCCGGCGTGCTGGCGGAGGGGTTGCAGGCTGAGTTGGTCGGGCCACCAGTCCTGGTTGGACATGGGGGCCTCCTTGGCATTGACGTTAGCGGAGATGGCTACAGCCAACACCGCCGCCAACGGAAGGGCTCTTTTTAACATTGTACTTACACTCCTTATGGCTTCTCCTATTGAGTAGGAACAGCTTATTGAGGTGCACAATGGCTGGAAAATTAGACATTGTTATCGCTCTGATAGCTACGGCCAATTCATGGAATTCAACTACAGTGGCGCCGATTTCAGAGGCCACATTCACCTGAAGGATTTGCGCCCGCGGCTGGCGGCCTGAGCTAAGCTTGCCCTGAGCCCCAAGGGGCATCCTTTCCGCCACCGGCGCGGGCCAGGCCCGCGCTTCTACCCGGAATCGAGCTGACAGGGACCCGCTATGCCGACAATATTTCCCGTAAAATCCGCCGCCACAATCGCTATTCTCGGCATCCTGCTGTCGCTGGCCGGCTGTGACCGCGAGCGGGAACCGCAGAGCGCTTCCCCGGAGGACCGGCCTCCGGTCGGCAAGTTGAAATCCAAGCGGGAAACTTTCGAACGTCAGGCAAGCGGTTGTCCCGAAGAGGAATGCGCGTCCGTGTCCATCACCCGCGAGGTATTCGAACAGCGGCCCGCATTGAACAGAGCCGTTCTTCAGCAGTTGATCCGCCAACTCCAGGGAAACGGTGAGGATCAGACGTCTGCAAACAGCCTCGAGGAAGTCGCCGACATCTTTCTCGCCGAAGCCGCGCAGGGACACGTGGGGAGCAGCGCCCGCTGGCAGCTCACCGGCGAGGCCAAGCGCCTGGCCCGTCGCGACGACCTGCTCACGGTGGAGATCAACAGCTACCTCTATACCGGCGGCGCCCACGGCATGCCGGCCACCCACTGGCTCAACTGGGACCTGGCCGCGGACGAGGAGGTACCCTTGAGCGAGACGATCCGGAAGGGCCAGGAGAAGGACTTCTGGGGAGAGGCCCGGGCGGCGCATCGGCGCTGGCTGGACACACAGCCGGGAACCGACAGGGAGTTCCGCGAGACCTGGCCATTCCGGCGCAGCAATGACTTCCGTTTCGACGACCAGGGCCTGGTGTTGCTTTACAACGTCTACGCCCTGGGGCCCTATGTCCTCGGCCCGGTAGAACTGACAATCCCCTGGAAGGACCTGCGCGGCATAGTGCACGAACAGTACCTGCCGGAGAAACAGTAGATCGCTCGCTAAGAGCCTGTTTAGAATCTCGCGAAGAACTCTCCAGGTCGGGAGGGGTGCCTCTTTTCGGGACCGTATGAGGCAGGGATGCCGATTACGAGCGTACAGGGACGTATTTAAGGGGGGCGCCCAGCCCGTGTCCCGG
>NZ_JBOFOC010000211.1:0-27331 GCF_051659245.1 Microbulbifer sp. | reverse complement strand
CAGCCATCTGCGGCGTTGCACTTGCTTGACGTAGAATGACTACGCCGGCGCAAATGCGCCTTGCATCTGGCCGCTTAGCGGCCCGCTGGTATCACTATTTAGTACCATACAGGACACTAGGGCTTCGCGTTCGACCTTGCGCAGCCCCTTGACCACCAGCCCGTAGGACCTGTCCATCATCCTCTCAATTTCATAGCTCGGCACACTGCCATCCAGCAACACCGTGTTCCAGTGCTTCTTGTTCATATGGTAACCGGGCAGAACGCCCGGGAAAATATCCCGCAGGGCCTGGGCCTCGCCGGGATCGCATTTGAGGTTGACGCTGACTATGCCCTTGCGGGTGCTCAGCAGGGCGAACATCTTGTCTTTTATCTTGAAAACCGCGGCATCCGGGCCGAATGGGAAGTCCTCGACAGCTTCGGGGCGGGAGAGCAGATAATCGCGCGCAGCTTTGTAGCTCAAGTTTCGGAGTTCGAGGCCTAGCAGATGGCACAAGCCGGGGCGACGACAGCAGTTTGCCAAAGCGCTGCCAGCGTTCATCGACAGAATCCGCGCCCTGCTCCACATAGTCCGCCACCAGCTGCTTGCCCCAGTTGTAGTTGATCACATAGGCCCCGTAGGCATCCACGAAGCGCAGGCGCTGCCTGGCCTTTTCCGGGCTCATCAGGGTGTATTGCTGGAATAATTCCACCACCTTGTCGCCGTCGATTTCACCGTTGATATACTGGCGGGCGATCTCGTTGCCGGCGAAGCTGAGTTTTTCGATCAACTCCAATACACGATCGTATTTTTCTGCATCGGCGGGATTCAGTCCCGCGAGCGGGTACAGCACTGCCTTTTCAAACTCAATCTTTTCTCCGCCGGGAAACGCCAGCTCGATACCGTAGTTGGCGCTGCCCTCGGCGATCAGGGACTGGGGGCTAAACAGCGGGTAGACGCTGTATTCCACCCAACCGCGCTTGTTCACCAGTTCGTCTTCCAGCAGCGCATTGTAGGTGTGGTGGCCGGGGTAACCCTCGTGGCAACCGAGGTCTATGGCGCGGTCGATCATGATCGGCAGTTCGGTGTTCACCTGAATCAGGCTCTGCGCATTGCCCTGGTACCAGTTGTAACCGCTCCAGGGTTTGTCGGTGACATATTCCAGCACGAAATTCTCATTGGCCGGCAGTTGAATATGTTTTTTCGTGCGCTCGCGGCAGGCGTCGATCGAGGCGTCGAACACCGCGGACAACTTGTCCTTGGGTATTTCAAACTGCTTCCTGAATTCCTGCACCCGCAGGTGCAGTGGCTGGTCACCGGGCAGCAATTCGTCCAGCTCGGCGAGCACCGGCTCAAACCCGGCAAAGCTCTGCTTCGGCGGCCGGGTGTCGTAGAGTAGTTCTGCCTCGCGATCGAAGTTGCGCTGGCCATCGCCGGCCAGGTGCTCCGCATGGGCGGTTACGGCGCGCAGTTGGGTTTTCAGGTAGTGCGCGCGCAGGTTTTCCATGGAATCGTCCGCGGGGATATCACCAGGCAGCTGTTGTACCAGCGCTTTGGCTCTCCGAGCTATATCCGCAGGTGACGCGTTGCTTTCAACTGTCTTGCCCTTCCACTCCTCCGGCCCGTAGTAGGCATCCACGTAATTCTTGTCGTGATTGCCCAGCTCCAGTACCAGTAGCACATATTCCCTGGCTACCCGATCCATATCCGCCTTCCCAGCATCAGAGACTTCCACCTGCTCCAATGCCCCGGCCTCAATCGCCGCCCCTCCGGCCACTTCCTCTTGCTTGCCGCCGCAGGCGCTTATGACCAGCAGTACCGCCATCAAAGGTAACAGTTTGTGCAGTGCACGCGGAAAATTCATACCGATGTCCTTAATGTGGGGAAGTTGTTATCGTAGCGAAATTCCCTCCTTGAAACACTCCGGAAACGCCTGCATCTTGCGCGTGCGGTGCATATCGTGGTGGGTAATCAGCCAGACATCGATACCCCAACAGCGATTGAGCCAGCGCTGGGCGCCTCGGCCACCCCACCATGCTGGCGGTGCCCTCGGCGATGAACGCCTTTGACTATGCTTAAACGACAAACTTTTAGTCAATGGCGCTGGATTCCGGCGCCCATTTATTATCTCCAGATGTCCCAGGCCAGCTTTCGCTTTTACCGGGAACTGAACGACTTCCTTCCGCGGGCGCAGCGGCAATGCACGCTCACCCACACCTTTTGGGTGCCCGGCTCGGTCAAGGACGCCATCGAAAGCCTCGGCGTGCCCCACACAGAGGTTGACCTGATACTGGCCAACGGCGAATCGGTGGACTTCGATTATCGGGTACAGGACGGCGACCGCATCAGCGTCTACCCCCAGTTCGAATGCCTGGATATAACGCCACTCACCCGTCTGCGCCCGCAACCGCTGCGCGAACCGCGCTTCGTACTCGACTGCCACCTGGGACGCCTGGCGCGCTACCTGCGTATGTTGGGATTCGACACCCTGTACCGGGCCGACTACGGCGACGATACGCTGTTGCAGATATCCCTGGAACAAAAGCGCATCCTGATCTCCCGCGACCGAGGCCTGCTCAGGCGGAGCGAGCTGGAGCGCGGCTATTACGTCCGCGCCACCAGGCCGCGCCAGCAACTGGCCGAAGTGGTGCAGCGGCTGCAACTGGAGCGCAAGGCTCTCCCCTTTTCCCGCTGTATCGCCTGCAACGGCCCCCTGGCTGCGGTGGGCAAGGGGGCGGTGGAACCGCTGCTGCCGGAGAATACCCGCCGCTATTTTCGCGAGTTCTTCCAATGCGGGGACTGCCGGCGCGTCTACTGGAAAGGCAGTCACTTCGAACGTATGCAGTTGCTGGTACAGGAAGTGCTGCAACACACCGGCGATAGCAGCGAACCGCCAGCATGACATTTTCCCAGGAGTGCTTCACGGGCAATGGTAAAGTTTCCATTGCATTTTGGGACTTATTTGGTTATTTTTCCCATAACGAGCAGCTATTTATCCCAGAGTGGAGGTGGAGACGATCTATGCACAAGATCCAGGTTGATCCGGAACACGCCCTGGCAGAGGGCTTTTTCGGCGCCGCCGCGGCCCTCGGGCTCGGCAATACCGAACTGATGGCGGTGCTGGGGCTTAGCCGCTCCTCCCTGGGCCGCCTCAAGCAGGGGGGCACCATAGACCCCTGCTCCAAAACCGGCGAGATCGCCATGCTGGTGATCCGCATCTACCGCTCCCTGGTGCCGCTGAACGGCGGCGATACCGCCAATATCCGCCACTTCATGCAGACCTACAACCACCATCTGGGCGGCCGCCCGGTGGAACTTATCCAGCGCATCGACGGCCTCGCGCGAACCTGTAACTACCTGGACGCCATTCGGGGCGCAGCTTGAGTATCCCGGGGCACGGCTCGAATATCTGGGCCGAGGCGCAGGGAGAGCGCTACATCCGGCCGCTGGACGGCCAGTGCTGGCGCATCGTGGAAAGCCAGCGCCAGGTGGCCACGGTAGCCATCACCAGCAGCCTGGAGAGCCAGGCGGTACTGGAGGAACTGCTGGAAACCCACAGCAAACCACCCCTGCCACCGGCAGCCGCCGACCTGCACTACCTGCTCGGTTCCCCCTTCCGCTATCCGCCATTGCTCTGGGGCTCCCGTTTCGGCCGGCGGTTCGAGCCGGGAATATTCTACGGCGCAGTGCAGATAGGTACCGCCCTGGCGGAGTGCGCCTTCTACCGTTTTGTGTACCTGTCCGGCATGGAGACGCCGCCCCCCAACCGCATCGACACCCAGCACACCGCCTTCACTCTGCGCTACAGCTGCGAGCGGGCCGTGCTGCTGCAGCAGCCGCCGTTCAACCGCTACCCTTCCCTCAGCTCCCCCGAGAGCTATCGCGACAGCCAGGCTCTGGGCAGCGAGATGCGCGGGCGCGGGGTGCAGCTGGCGCAGTATGTCTCCGCGCGGGACTGGCGAGGCGGCATCAACGTGGCTATTTTCGACCCCACAGCACTGGTGAGCCGTCGCCCGGCGCGGGAGACGGGGATCTATTCCCAGGCCACTATCGAGCGCGTCGAGTTCAAAGTGGGCAGCCGCCTGTACCAGTTTGTCCGCAGTCAGTTCGAGGTGGATGGCCGATTGCCCATGCCACCCTCTTAGTCAACCCGGCGATCAAACCGGTCGCTGTGATCTATCTGATCTCCACCGGCTAGCCCTCTTCCGTCCACTGCTCAGCCTCCTCCTCTTCTTCCGGTTCGAATTCCTCCGACACCGGCGCCTTGCGCAACACCAGGAAACCCGCAACGCCGGCGATCACTGACGCCAGCAACACACCGGCCTTGGCCTGCACCAGCAGTTCCGGATTGCCGGGAAAAGCCAGTTCGGAAATAAAGATCGACATGGTAAAGCCGATCCCTCCCAACAGCGCCACGCCGACAATATGGTGAAAGCTGGCGGCGGTGGGTAGTGTGCCAAACCCCAGCTTCCAACCCAGCCAGGTTGCGCCGACGATGCCCACCAGCTTGCCCAGCACCAGGCCACAGATCACCCCCAGTGTCACCGGATTGAACACCGCGGTGGTACTGGTAAAGCTGTCCACGGGAATGCCGGCATTGGCCAGGGCAAAAATGGGGATCACCAGAAAAGCCACCGGTATATGCAGGCGTGTCTCCATGCGCTGCAATGGCGACTGCGCCATACCGACTCCTTTGCCCAGCGCGTTCACCCGCGCGCGCAGGGCGTCGTTGGCGATAATCCTGTCGCCGGGGCGAAAGCAGCGGTCGAAGCTGCGGATAATATCCTTGACGAAAGTGCTGAATGCCACCGGATCGTACTTCGGCCGGGCCGGGATGGCCATGGCGGTGATCACCCCCGCCAGGGTGGCGTGCACACCGGTGATATGCAGTTCGTACCAGAGTAAAACCCCCACAAAGATATACGCGGGAGAGCGGCGTACGCCGGCGAATTTCAGCAACCACAGGATTACCACCAATACACCCGCCACCGCCAGCGCCACCATATTGACGCTATTGGTGTACCAGATGGCGATCACCAGTATCGCGCCCAGGTCATCGACGATCGCCAGCGCCACCAGGAAGGTCACCACCGCCCGCGGCACCCGGTTGCCCAGCAGGGCGATACAGCCCACCGCGAAGGCGATATCCGTGGCCATGGGGATTCCCCAGCCCCGCGCGCCCTCGGTACCACTGTTGAAGGCTGCGTAGATCAGCGCCGGCACCAGCATGCCGCCGACGGCCGCCATCACCGGCAGCACCGCATGTTTCAGGTCCGACAGTTCCCCCACCAGAAACTCGCGCTTGAGCTCCAGGCCGACGAGAAAGAAGAAGATGGCCATCAGGCCGTCGTTGATCCAGTGGTGCAGGCTGAGGGAGAAATTCCAGTCGCCGGCATGCAGGCTGACCGGCAGTTCCAGCAGGTGTTCATAGCCCTCCTGCAACGGGGAGTTGGCGATGATCAGGGCGATCACCGCACAGGTTACCAACAGCAGGCCGCTGCTGCTCTGGCGGCGGATAAACTCCTCGAAAGGGGTTACCAGGCGCCCGAAGGCACCTTCCAGAGGTGCTTCGAAGACCCTCCCCTTGCGAACCCTGAATTTGCCCAGAACGCCTTTCGCCATCTGCCGTCAACCTCCCGTATCCACTAAGCATAGAGCTTCTCAACGGCGGGGGCGGAGGTTAGCATGGCATCCACTTCATCCATCATGCCGACAAAAGTTCATCACTATTTATGACTCGCCTGGATCTGCTACTGGTACAGCGCCACCTGGCCAGCTCCCGCACCCACGCCAAGAAGCTGGTGGATGCCGGCCGGGTATGGCTCGCCTGTGGCGCCGGCTGGCAACCGGCGCATAAGGCCGGGCAGCCGGTGGGCGAGGACTGGGAGCTGCGGGTGGAGCCGTTGCCGGAAGACCGCTATGTCTCCCGCGCCGGGCTCAAGCTGGCGGCAATCCTGGACTACACAGGTCTGGAGCCCCGCGGCTGGCGTGCGCTGGATGTGGGCTGCTCCACCGGCGGCTTCAGCGACTGCCTGCTACAGCGCGGCGCGGAACTGGTAGCGGGTGTGGACGTGGGGCGCGGCCAGTTGGCGCAGAAACTGCGCGACGATCCGCGCATGCGGCTGTTCGAGGGGGTGAACGCCCGCAATCTGGAGGCCGCGCAACTGGCGCCCTATGGCAACGATGGTTTCGACGCCATTGTGATGGACGTGTCGTTTATCTCCCAGACCCTGATACTGCCCCGCCTGCCGGCACTGTTGAAACCCGGTGGTCACCTGCTCAGCCTGGTAAAACCCCAGTTCGAGGTGGGGCCGGAACATATCGGCAAGGGCGGGCTGGTGCGGGACGAAAAGCTCTATCCCCAGGTGCGGGAAAAAATCACCGCTCTGTGCGAATCTTTGGGACTGGAAGTGGAGGCCTATATCGACAGCCCGATCAAGGGCGGGGACGGCAACCGGGAATTCCTGCTCTGGGCACAGAAGGCCAGGGAAAGCCTTCTGTAGGAGCGGCGGGGCGGCCAGCCGCCGCTGGCCGCCCCGCCGCCCCTACAAGGGCTTCCGACCGCGGTTACAAGATTTCCGTCACCACCTCGGTCTTTACCGAATTGGCGAGAAAGAACAGCATCAGGGTAAGAGTATCTGCAGCTTGGCTTTGAAGCCGTGGTCCGGTACTTCCGTCGGTGAACTGGTGCGGGTGGGGCGCAGCGTCAACTGGCCCTGGCAGTTTGGACAGCTGTGCTTCAGCGCCTCGCTGCACGGCGGGCAGAAAGTACATTCGTAGGAACAGATATAGGCCCGGTCAGCCAGGCCCAGTCGAACGCCGCAGCGCTCACAGCTCGATTTCATTCTCAACATGGCAGCCCCGTTTGGCACATTAAACCTGGAGTCACGGAGTCAGGTAAACAAAAAACGAAGCGCCAGCCGGGAGACTCGTTGCTACTCCGCTTCCAGTTGTCGGTCGGTGCGCGCGGCCATAATAAAGTCGTTCTTGTGCAACCCTTTGGCCTCGTGGCTCCACCAGGTCACAGTGACTTTGCCCCACTCGGTCAACAGTGCCGGGTGGTGACCAGCCTCTTCCGCAATCTCGCCCACGCGGTTGGTAAACGCCAGCGCCTGCTTGAAATTGCGGAATTTGAACACCCGCTCCAATTGCATAATTCCGTCGCGGGAGACCGGGGTCCAGTCGGGGATTTCCCGCAACAATTCCGCCAGTTCCTCGTCGCTGACCAGCGGCGCATCGGCGCGGCAGGCTTCACATTTTTGCTGGGCGAGATCGGTCATGGGGCAGCTCCTGTCAATTATTATTTATTGCGTTACGCCCCACTCTACCCGCCGCTTTGTGTGGAAACAAGCGAGCCGACGGAAACCCAATTTTATTTGGTTTTGCCGCGAGTAAATGGGACGGAGTGCTAAAAAAAGCGAAGAAAATATTCTTACTGAAGAAGCGGCCATTGACCGCAACGGGAGGACCCTGGTGCCAGTCACCGGTGGCAAGGCCAACCGGAACTTTAATTTGGCATCTGTTGAGGCGGGCCCGACCGCGCAAGCGGATCTGAAGTTCCACGCTCCTGGGAAATTATTTTATCGCCACCTCGCCGGAGGCGATTTTTTCCTTCCAGATCAGCGGTCCGGTGTTGTGTACCGATTCGCCCTGGCTGTCCACCGCCACGGTTACCGGCATATCTTCCACCTGGAACTCGTAGATAGCCTCCATTCCCAATTCCGGGAAGGCGACGACTTTGGCGTCCTTGATCGCCTGGGCCACCAGGTAGGCGGCGCCCCCAACGGCCATCAGGTAGACGGCCCGGTTGTCGCGGATCGCCTCGATCGCCACGGGACCGCGCTCGGCCTTGCCGATCATGCCCAGCAGGCCGGTCTCCTCCAGCATGGTGCGGGTGAACTTGTCCATGCGCGTGGCGGTGGTCGGGCCAGCGGGGCCGACCACCTCCTCGCGCACCGGGTCCACCGGGCCCACGTAGTAGATAAAGCGGCCCGCCAGGTCCACCGGCAGGGATTCACCCCCGGCGAGGATATCCACCATTTTCTTGTGGGCGGCGTCGCGGCCGGTGAGCATTTTGCCGTTCAGCAGCAGGGTCTCGCCCGGCTGCCAGCTCAACACATCCTCGCGGGTCACCGTATCCAGGTTCACGCGGCGGGTGTTGCCACCGCCCTCCCGCGCCACCTGCGGCCAGTCTTCGAGCTTCGGCGGGGCCTGGCGCGCCGGGCCCGTGCCATCCAGGGTGAAATGGGTGTGGCGGGTGGCGGCGCAGTTGGGGATGATCGCCACCGCCTTGTTGGCGGCGTGGGTCGGGTAATCCCTGACCTTGACGTCCAGCACCGTGGTGAGGCCGCCCAGGCCCTGGGCGCCGATGCCGAGCCTGTTGACCTTGTCGTACAGTTCCAGGCGCAGCTCTTCCGCCCGATTGGACGCCCCGCGCTCCTGTAGCTCCTGGATATCGATGGGATCGAGCAGCGACTCCTTGGCCAGCAGCATGGCCTTCTCCGCGGTACCGCCGACGCCGATACCGAGCATCCCCGGCGGGCACCAGCCGGCACCCATCTTCGGCACCATCTCCAGCACCCAGTCGACCACCGAGTCGGAAGGGTTCAGCATTGCGAACTTGCTCTTGGCCTCGCTGCCGCCGCCCTTGGCGGCCACATAGACCTCGACGGTGTCGCCGGGAACTATCTCGTAGTGGATCACCGCCGGGGTGTTGTCGCCGGTGTTCCTGCGCGCGCCGTCCGGGTCCTCGAGGATCGAGGCGCGCAGTACATTGTCGGAAAACTGGTAGGCGCGGCGCACGCCCTCGTTGACCATATCGGTCACGCTCATCTCCGCATCCCAGCGCACGTTCATGCCCACCTTCAGCTTGACGGTCACAATGCCGGTATCCTGGCAGATGGGCCGGTGGCCCTCGGCGCACATACGGGAATTGATCAGAATCTGCGCCATGGCGTCCCTGGCCGCCGGGTTGGCTTCCTTCTCGTAGGCCTTATGCAGGGCCTGAATGAAATCCTGTGGGTGGTAGTAGGAGATAAACTGCAGCGCATCGGCGACGCTGTCGATAAGGTCATCCTGGCGGATAGTGGTCATGGCCGGCTCCGGTGTAACTTCTCGAAGGCGGCGATTTTACACGAATTACGGGACTTTGGCGGGGATTGGATCCAGAAGGAGAAGCCAGTGTTAGCCCGAGTGGTTCCACGAAAAAGGGCGAACCAAGGTTCGCCCTACCTATGATATGGCTCGGGATGCGGTCAGGGAGTGGAGGCAGTAGCAGAGCCGGACTGCAGGCTGCGGATGGCATCGCGCAGCTGCACCAGGTCCCGGTTCACCGAACGGCGGTAGGCGTCGATGGACTCCACAGCCTCCTCGTTGGCCCCCACCCGCGCAGTCAGGTCGCTGCGCACCGAGGCCAGCTGGCGCTCCAGGCGGGTGAGGGAGTCCTTGAGTTCGCGCTGGCTTTCGGTATTGGACTTGCGCAGTTCCGTCAGCGAAGACTCCACCGCGGCGACCTTCTTCACGCTGGACTCCATGCCCTTGACCTGGGAGACCAGGCCGGCCAGCTGCTTCTTGTTGGCGGCTGCGGCGTTCTTGTTGGCGGCGATGTTTTTGCGGTTGGTGTCATAGGACACGCCCCACAGCTTGCGGATCTCCGAGGCGTTTTCCTTCGCTTTGGCGTTCAGCACCTCCACGGAGGCCGAGGACTCCTCGTCGGACATTTCGAAGCGCTTCTCCAGTTCGGCGATACGGCTCTCCGCGTCCACCAGTGCCACGCGGCTGAGCTGCCACTGGTTGTACAGGAAGGCCGCGGCCCCCAGGCCGGCGAGCGCCAGGATCAGGGCTACCACTGCGAGCATGGACACACCGCCGCCGCTGCGCTCTTCCGGCTCGGCGGCCGGCTCGCGGAAGGTGCGGCCGATGGGACGTTCCAGTTGGGGTTCTACGGCTGCGCTGGTGCCGTCCAGTGTGGGCTCTCTGCGTTGCATGGTTGACATATCCGGGTTGACAGGCGCGCGGCGGAATCGCCGGGACGCGAACTCTGTGATTGGTCGAATTCAGCGGGCAGTTATACCAAAAAACTGACGAAAAAGTAACCACCCTCAAGGCTAAGACTAGCCGACCGGAGGCGATCTCAAAGCATAGCGAGCGGTTCTGGTAGCGGCCGTCGGAGCGCGGCGGACGAGTGTACGGCTCCATTCTGAGCACACCGCACGCACGCGCAATGGTTTTCGGCCAGCTTCCAGCAGTGACGAATTCCCTCTTACCGGCTTAATAATGCCTTCCCGCGCGTGTAGAATGCCCCCACCAACAACCTGAGACAAAGGAAGGAAGACACCATGGCTTTCGAATTGCCTGAACTCCCCTATGCGAAGAATGCCCTGGAACCGCACATCTCCGAGGAAACCCTGGAGTATCACTACGGCAAACACCACAAGACCTATGTAGATAAACTGAACGGCCTGCTGGAGGGCACCGCAGAGGCCGACAAATCCCTGGAAGAGGTGATCAAGTCCTCCTCCGGCGGCGTGTTCAACAACGCCGCGCAAATCTGGAACCACACCTTCTACTGGAACTGCCTGAGCCCCAACGGCGGCGGCGAGCCCACCGGTGCGGTGGCCGAGGCCATCAACGCCGCTTTCGGCTCCTTCGACAAGTTCAAAGAGGAGTTCTCCAACAGCGCGGTGAACAACTTCGGCTCCGGCTGGACCTGGCTGGTGAAGAAGAGCGACGGCTCTGTGGCCATCGTCAACACCTCCAACGCCGGCACCCCGCTGACCGAATCAGACCAAAAGGCTCTGCTTACCTGCGATGTCTGGGAGCACGCCTACTACATCGACTACCGCAACCTGCGCCCCAAGTATCTCGAGGCTTTCTGGAGCCTGGTGAACTGGGACTTCGTCAACCAGAACTTCGCCTGATAACGGCAGTCGGAACAAGCGGGCCCAGTGCCCGCTTTTTAGCATTCGGGCCATCCATGGCCCTCACCCTACGGGCAGCCTTCGGCTGTGCAAAACGGCTATCCTGCCGTTTTGTCTTTGAAGATACGGAAAACAAAATCGACACGGTAGCGTAGGGCGCCTAGAAGCTGCCCAGCTTTGGTGCGCACGGCGCACCCTACATAATTTATAGAAACCTTGGACGACCACCATGAAGTTGAACAAGACTCTGATCGCCGCCGCCATAAGCGCGCTGGTGATGACAGGCTGTGACCGGGGGCGGGAATCCAGCGCCACCGAGGCTATCGACACCACCACCGTCGAGCGGGCACAGACCACAGCGGCGGACGAAACCGCCCAACCGAACGCCGAGGCCATCGCCCGGGCCAACCAGATGTTCGAGGACTTTTTCCAGGAGCACCTCGACCGCAGCCCCGAATTCAAGACTTTCCTGGGCATCAAGGAGGACTACGGCAAGTGGGACGACCTGTCGCCGAAATTCGAGGCCGAAACCAACGATATCAACAAGCGCCAGCTGGCCGGGTTGAACAAGCTCGATCCCGCCGAGCTGGACGACGCCACCCGCCTCAGCCTCTCTCTGCTCAAGCGCAACCTGGAGATGGATATCGAGGGTTATAAGTGGCGCCTGTACAACTACCCGGTCAACCAGATGTTCGGCACCCACTCGGGAGTGCCCTCGCTGCTGATCAACCAGCACCGCATCGACAACGTCAACGACGCCAACGCCTATATCGCGCGCCTCAACAACCTGCCCAGGCACTTCGAGCAGTTGATCGCGAACCTCAAGGAGCGCACCAAGGCCGGTATCATCGCCCCCAAATTCGTCTTCCCCTACGTGATCAATGACAGCCGCAACCTGATCACCGGTGCTCCCTTTGAGAAGGGCGAAGACAGCACCCTGTTCGCCGACTTCAAGGGCAAGGTCGATGCGCTGGATATCCCCGACGAACAGAAAACCGAACTGATCGAACAGGCCCGCAAAGCGCTGCTGGGCAGCGTCGAGCCCGCCTACGAAAACCTGATCGACTACATGGGCGAACTGCAACAACAGGCCACCACCGACGACGGCGCCTGGAAATTCCCCAACGGCGACGACTTCTACGCCTTCGCCCTGAAGCGCACCACCACCACCGACCTCAGCGCCGACGATATCCACGAGATCGGCCTGAAGGAAGTGGAGCGCATCCACGACGAAATGCGCGGGATCATGAAAAAGGTGGGATTCGAGGGAAGCCTGCAGGACTTCTTTGAATTCATGCGCACCGACGAACAGTTCTATTACCCGAACACCAAGGAGGGCAAACAGCGCTATCTGAAGGAGGCTACTGAACTGATCGAGACCATGAAGGACCGCCTGGACGAGCTGTTTATCACCAAGCCCAAGGCCGACCTGGTCGTCAAGGCGGTGGAACCCTTCCGCGAACAATCCGCCGGCAAGGCCTTCTACCAGCGCCCGGCCCCGGACGGCTCGCGCCCGGGCATCTACTACGCCAACCTGTACAACATGCAGGATATGCCCAGCTACCAGATGGAGGCGCTGGCCTACCACGAGGGCATTCCCGGCCACCATATGCAGCTTTCCATCGCCCAGGAACTGGAGGGGATTCCCAGGTTCCGCAAGTTCGGCGGCTATACCGCCTATATCGAGGGCTGGGGGCTCTACTCAGAACTGGTGCCCAAGGAAATGGGCTTCTATAAAGACCCCTACTCCGACTTCGGCCGCCTGGCCATGGAGCTCTGGCGCGCCTGCCGGCTGGTGGTGGACACCGGTATCCACAGCAAGAAGTGGAGCCGCGAACAGGCCATCGGCTGGCTGGGGGAAAACAGCCCCAACCCGCAGGGGGACGTGGTCAAGGCGATCGAGCGCTATATCGTGATGCCGTCCCAGGCCACCGCCTACAAAATCGGCATGCTGAAGATCGTCGAACTGCGGGAAAAAGCCAAAAACGAGCTGGGCGACCAGTTCGATATCCGCGCCTTCCACGACACCGTCCTGGCCAACGGCGCCGTGCCGCTGGATGTGCTGGAGAATCTGGTGGACGAGTGGGTCGCCGAAGTGAAGACAAGGCAGCCCCAGCAGTAATCCCGAACCCGCGGGCCGCTTCGCGCGGCCCGCATCCCCATCAGCCCCTTCAATAGACCTTCACCGGCGACACATAGCCACGGGGTTTCAACGCCAACAGCGAACAGCTGATTTCCTGCAGGATATTTTCCGCAGTATTGCCCATGATAAATCCGGGGATACCGGTGCGCCCCACCGTTCCCATCACCAGAAGATCGATTTTTTTCTCTTCGATCACCAGTGGGATAAAACGGTCCGGGCGGGCGATGGCGTGGTGGATACCCAACGCATCGCCGATATTCGCCGCATTGATCAGCACATCCAGCTTTGAGCGGTGCCTGGACCTCGCCGCCTGGACCGCGCGGTCCAGTTCCTCGTCGGAGACATCGATGGGGAAGTTGCGGCGCAGATAGGCGTCCACGTCGTAATCCCAACAGGAGATAATCTGCAGCTCGTCGCTGCAACTGTCGGCCAGCGAGTGCGCCAGCCGCAGCAGGCGTATCGCCAAGTCATAGCTGTTGGGTTCCCGGCAATCCGGGTCCACGGCCACGGCTACGCGAATGTCGCCCGGAGAGTGCTTGACCGGGCGGCACAGCCATACCGGGCAGGGGCACTTGCGCAGCAGTTCCATATCCATCGCCTTGAATCCCGCGCGCTGCTCCCTCCCCTCCACGCTCTTGACCACCAGGTCGTAATCGTCGCGCTGCACCCGGTGGATAACCCGCTCGGCGGGGGTACTGCCGCAGTCCACCTCGATATCGACTTCCAGCTCATCCTCACCCAGCTTCAGCGAATCGAGGACGTTTTTTACGGATTCCCTCACCCGTTCCGAGAGGGCGTTCGTATAGACCTGTCTGTATTCCCCGAACTCCTCCGGCAATTCCGGGCAGACTACCATCACCTTCACCGGTGCGCGGTTATTGCGCGCAACGCTGAGCGCCTGCGTCAGGCTGCCGCTCTCGTCACCGATCGCGTGGCTGACAAACAGGATGTTATGAAAATTCTGCATAACCGGTACCTTGCCCCTGTGGTATCTCGGAATGAAAAAGCCGGGCCCGTGCATTCCAACTAGAATTCACTAGCGACAAAACATGGCCCGACCGCCACCCAATCATTATGGAAGCTCCGGGCCGCTCTTTCCGGGTGAAACGGCGCAATCCGGCAACGGCGATACTGAGGCAGGCGATGGATTAAACCGGCCAGCTGCGAGCCTTCAGGATAGGGATCGACACCCATCGGGAGATCCTCACGTCGGGAGAAGCCTGGTGGCAGTTGCGGCTGTGAATTGGTCCGGGGAATTTTGTGGAGGAAACTCATCGCCGGGAGCCGCGGGCGGTAATAGCTCCCAGGACTGCAACTGGGCAATCGCATTGGCGACACCGTCTTCCGCCCGCAGGTACCCGCCCAGTTCCGCCGCCCGCTGGCGCATGGGTTCGGAGAGACCTTGGCGGATACCGGCGTACAGTGCGGCGGAGGTCAATCCCCGGCGTTTGAGTGCCGGCGGCGCGACGCCCAACTGCTCCAGTCGCCAGGCCCAGAAAGGCTGGTCGCCGAAGAAGGGCACCACCACCGAGGGGATGCCGGCACGCAGGGTTGCGGCGGTGGTGCCGGCGCCGCCGTGGTGCACCGCCAGGGCCACGCGGGGCAACAGCCAGTCGTGGGGTGCGGCTTCGATCGCCAGGATATTCCTGTCTCCCGCCACACTCTCCGCCACCTCCTCCGAGAGCCCACCCCAGCCGGTGGCGAGAACGGCTCGCCGGCCGCTGCGGCGCAGCGCCTCCAGTATCACGCGGGTAAAAGTCGCGGCGTCTTCGCTGCACATACTGCCGAACCCCACGTAGACAGGCTTTGGCCCGGCTTCGAGAAAGTCGGCCAGCGCCGCCGGCGGCCGCCAGTCCCGCCCCTCTTCCAGAAACCAGTTGCCCGCCACCCGCACCGATGCCGGCCAGTGACTCGAAGGCGGAACCAGCAGCGGACTGAATCCATAGAGCAGGCGCTGGTATCGCCGCCCGGGGCTATAGGTGGGGCCGCGCCGGGGAAAGGGCGGCAGGTCCAGGTCCCGGCGCACACGGGCATAGGCCGGGCTGAGCATCTGCCAGGTAAGCAGGCGGCAGCAGTGGTACAGCAACCGGTTGACTGCCCCCGGCCGGGGTTTGCGCGGCGGCGGCAGCATCATTGGTGGAATATCCGGGCAGGGGGTGATCGGTTGCAGGTGGGTCTCCACCACCGGCCGCCCCACCACTTCGCCGAGGGAAGCGGCCAGGGGCGCGACCATGCCGTTACCCAGCAACAGGTCCGCGTCTGCGGTGGCCGCGCGGCCCTGCTCCGCCCAGTCCACCGCCATGGCGCGGAGTTCGCGCCGGGCAGTGGCGAGCAGCGCGAGCGGGTTCAGGCCCCGCCGCAGCGCGCCCGGGTCCCTGGCCATGATGTCCAGGAAGTCCGCGCTCAGGGGGGAGAATTCGAGTCCCTGCCCGGTAACCAGTCGCTCGCAGGTGCGGCCGCTGGCAATACGCACCCGGTGGCCCGCCCGCTGCAGGCCGCGGCCGAGGGCGACGAAGGGGCGCACATCGCCCTGGGTGCCGATAGAGAATATAGTTATCCGCACTTGGCACTTTCCCCCAGTGCCGCGGCGATCAGCGGGCCTATGCTCTCCAGCGGCCCGGCGTCCAGCACCTGCTGGTGGTGGCAGGCTACCGGGTGCACCCGCAGGTGGCCGCTGATATGCCGGCGCCAGATTTCCGGCTGGTGGTGCAACAATTCGGAACGCGCGGTGCGGGTGGCGCGGACAAACAGCAGGTCCCCGCGCACCTCGCCCGGCGCAAAGCGCTGCACCATTTCCAGGTTGTTCTCTATCACCCGGCGCACGCTGGCGACAAAGTCCGGGTTCGCCCGCTGTATCTCCCGCACCGCGGGCATATCGAACACCTGGTACTCGCGCCAGAGGAAATCCGCCAGCGTATCGAGACTGGCACCGCTCTCGCCCAGCGCGCCGCGCTCGAAGCCCAGGAAGTCCAGCGCGCCCTGCACCAGCCGGGCCTCGTCCCGCCCGCGCTCCCTGGCCTGTACAAAGGGGTAGGCGTCGAGCATGGCCAGGAAAGCCACCTCGTCCCCTTCGGCCTGCAGCTGCCGCGCCATTTCGTGGACGGCGATACCGCCGAGGGACCAGCCGAGCAAATGGTAGGGACCCCGCGGCTGCACGCGGCGGATCTGGCAAAGGTAGTCCGCGGCCATATCTTCGATGCTGCCCGGCAGTGTTCCGCTGCCATCCAGGCCGCGGGCCTGCAGGCCGTAGAGCGGGCGCCCGCCACCCAGGTAGCGGGAAAGGCCGGCGTAACCCCAACTGAGCCCCGCCGCCGGATGAACGCAGAACAATGGCGCGGCATCGCCGCCGCTGTGCAGCGGCAGCAGGGCGGACAGCGGGTCCGGCTCCCGGGGATTTTCCAGCTTCTGCGCCAGACCGGCGATTGTGGACGCCTCGAAAACTGTTCCCAGGGAAACTTCGCGGCCGGTGATTTCCCTCAGCCGGGCCATCATGCGCGCGGCGCTGAGGGAATCGCCGCCCAGGTCGAAGAAGCTGTCGTGGACGCCCACTTTCTCCACGCCGAGGATCTCGCCCCAGAGATCCGCCAGCGCTGTTTCCAAGTGGTTGCGCGGCGCCGTGTACTCGTTGTGGGGACGCCGCTGGGGTGCCGGCAGGGCCCGGCGGTCCAGTTTGCCGTTGGCGTTCAGCGGCCAGTGGTCCAAGGTCACGAACTGTGCGGGAACCATATAGTCCGGCAGCGAGCGGCTCAGCCGCGCGCGCAACATCGCGGGGTCGACGGTCACCGCCTGGCCGCCGGCCCGCTCAGGCAGCACATAGCCCACCAGACACTTGCCCCCGGCGGGGTCCTCGTACAGCACCACCACCGCCCGTTCGACTCCCGGACAGCGGGTCAGGTGATTCTCCACTTCCCCCGCTTCGATGCGGAAACCGCGCAGCTTGATCTGGAAGTCGTTGCGGCCCAGGTATTCCAGCGCTCCGTCCGGCCGCTGGCGCACCAGGTCGCCGGTGCGGTACAGGTGGCCGTCGCCGAAAGGGTTGGGCGGGAAGCGCTGCTCAGTCAGCTCCGGCCGGTGCAGGTATCCCAGGGCGACGCCGGCGCCGCCGATGTACAGCTCGCCGATTTCGCCCGGGGGCAGCGGCTGCATGGCCCTGTCCAGCACATGCAACTGGGTGTTGGCGATAGGCCGGCCGATGGGGGGCGCGTCCAGATCGTCGCCCTCCAGCACCATCAGGGTGGAGAGTACCGTGGTCTCGGTGGGGCCGTAGAGATTGATCACCGGGTGGCCGAGCCGGCGCAGCTGCCGCGCCAGTTTTCCCGGCAGCGCCTCGCCCCCGGTCAGCGGCCGCAGGCCCCGCAATTGATCGGCGTAGTCGGCCACCAGCGCCTGCCACAGGGAGGGGGTGGCCTGCAGCAGAGTGGCGCCGCTGCGCCGGATCAGCGCCGCCAGCGCACTGGGGTCCCGCGCCTGGTCGCGGCTGGCGATCACCACCCGAGCGCCCGCCAGCAGCGGCAGGAAGAGTTCCAGCGTGGCGACATCGAAAGCCAGGGTGGTCTGCGCCAGCAAGCGGTCGGAGGTGGTGAGCTTCAGTTCATCCTGCATCGCCACCAGCAGGTTGACCAGGCTGCGGTGGCCGATAACCACCCCCTTTGGCCGCCCGGTGGAGCCGGAGGTATAGATCACATAGGCCGGGGTCTGCGCCTCCACCGGCCCGCATCGGTCGCCCGCCTGCGGGTTCCGCGTCGGGAAGGATTCCAGGGGCAACTGGTCGAGAGGCAGGCACGGCAATTCCCCCGCGGGCAGCCTGTCGGCGATATCGGTGTTGGTGATCACCAGCCGGGGGCAGGCCTCCCGCAGGATCAGGTCCAGGCGTTCGGTGGGGCTCCAGGGGTCCAGCGGCAGGTATGCGGCGCCGCTCTTCAGTACCCCGAGCAGCGCCACCGGCACGGATTCGTCCCGGGGCAAGGCCACTGCGACCACGTGTCCCGGCCCCAGACCGCGGGCCAGCAGGGCGTGACACAGGCGATTGGCACGGGAATTCAACTCGCCGTAGGTGAGCTGCTCGTCCCCGGCCTGCACGGCAATCGCCTGCGGCGTTGCAGCCGCCCGCTCCTCGAACAGCGCCGGCCAGAGCTGCCCGGGCAGCGAGCGCCCGGTGGCGTTCCACTCCCGCAACAGCCGCCGCTCCTCGGGCGCGAGCAGGTCCACCGCGCCGATGGGCCGCTCCGGCTGCGACAGCAGCGCGCGAATAAAGCGCGACAAGCGATCCCGGTGCGTATCCAGTTCTCCCTGGCTGTAGAGCGCCGGATTGCCGTCCAGATCGATGCGCAGGCCCCGGTCGTCGCCGCGGTCGTAGACGAACAGCGCCAGGTCTTCCACGGTGCCGTTGGAAAGATTGTGGGTCACCGAGGGGTGACCGCCAAAGCGCAGGTCATAGTCGAAGGGCTCGATATTGACACCCAATCGGGAAATCTGCCGGCCGCGTTCCAGCAGCCCAAGATCCCTGCGCAGGTCTTCGTATCGGTACTGCTGGTGGCGGAGGGCGCCGCGCACCGCCCGCCCCACCTGGGGGACCAGCTGCGACAGGGCCAGCTCCGGCGACATCGCCAGGCGGATGGGCACCGCATTGGCCATCATGCCGGGAACCCGCCGCAGGACGCGATCGGCGCGGGCGGTAACCGGCATATTGAACACCAGGTCGTCGGCGCCGCTGATCCGGTAGAGATAGGCGGCCAGCAGTGAGGTCAGTACCTGCGGCAGACTTACGCCGGAGACATCGCCGATCTGTTTCAGCATGTCCACATCCGCGGCGGAGAGCCGCGCACTGCTGCGTCTCAGGCCGCCGCCGGGTGTGCCACCGCGGCGCGACAGGGACACCGGATCGGGCAGACCCGCCATCCGCTCGAGCCAGTACTGCCTGTCGCGACCGAAGCGCGCCGAGTCGCGGTAGGCCGTCTCCCGCTGCAATTGCTCGGCCAGTGGCAGGAATGGGGTCGGGCCGGGCTCCCGGCCCGCAGCGAGGTCGTTGTAGATAGCCGCAACCCGCCGCGAGAGAAGCCCGGCACCGAAACCGTCGAGCGCCACATGGTGGCAGCGCTGGTACCAGAGATAGCGGTCCTCCCCGATCCGCAACAGGGCGCTGGACCATAGCGGGTCTCTCGCCAGATCCATCGGCCGGGACAGGTCCTGCCGCATCCAGTGTTCGGCAGCGACGAGCGGCTCCGCCTCGCCACTCAGGTCGATAAAGGGTAGTTCTCCGCGATAGTCCTGATGTATTACCTGCCTGGGGCCGTCGTCGTCCTCGATAATCTGCACCCGGCAGACTTCCGCCTCTGCCGCGACCCGCCGCAGCGCGGCGATAAACAGGCCCGTATCCACCGCCCCGAAAATTTCGGTGTATTCGGCAAGGTTGTAGATGGCGTCGCTCGCCCCGAGTTTTTCCCCCGCCCACATACCGCGCTGGGAAAATGCCAGCGGCAGGGCTCCGGGTGTGCTCCGGTCACCGACGACCTGCGCCGCAGCGGGGTCGGCCGGCGGGGATTCGAGGTTTTGGGATTCGGCGACGACACAGTCGCCTTCGGCATCGAAATGGAGTTGCTCGGCGGGCAACTTGCGAACAGTATTTCCTTCCATGACATCAATCCCTTAATTTATTTCAGGCCAATAATTCCAGCCACAACAACTTACGGCTGCAAGAGACCCTTTTGCTGAAATCTGCAGTCAATAGTAAATTTCTGTACTTACATTTCTATGACAGCTTTTAAAAAGTTTGAATTAATCGATCATCGTCGCGGCTGGAGATGTAAATCCAACGCACGCAATGAGGACCAGCAATTTGTGTGCCATGATAATAGGCAGGGGGAGGGAAGACGTCGTACAAATACGTCAGGTTGTGGAAAGGTTTCCGGTTGTTTGGTCCAGCAGGCGATCCAGGCGGCCCCGATAATTTTCCAGCACCGGATTGAAATTTCTCCGCCGGCGCACTTTCATCGCGCCTGCTGCACCAGTCTGAGGCAAATCCAGCAAAGACTGCAAACGCTGCATCGCCGCCTGCGGATCCGCCACCAGTTCGTCGTAGTCCAGTTCGACAGCCCGCTCAGCTGGTAGCCGGGCCAGATCGGCCCGGTAGGCGGCTACCTGCCCCGCAACTGCCCGCGCCATCCGTTCGCGGAACAAAAGCGCGATTCCGCGCCGCCCAATCAGTGCGCGCAGGCCGCGCAAAAACCACCACAGTACATAACTCCATCGATAACTGCGCCGGCTGCCGTCGGTGCTCAACAGCATCTCCAGGTAGGGCTGGGGCCCATCCAGGTAGGCCAGCAGCGCGTTCAGCATACTGTTGAGTACCGCCATTGGATCGCGGGCGATATAGACAAAGCGAGCCTCTGGAAAGCGCTGTAAAATCCACGGGGCACGGCCCGTATCCCAGGGATTCTTGAGCAGCACCGCCCGGCTTCCGGGCTGCACCGCGAGCAGTTTCCGGCACACCTGCTCGAACAGTTCCACATTGTTGGAATCCAGTTTGAAACTGCCACTGAGACGCCGCAGCAGGAAACCGTACTCCTCAACCTCATCGGCATTCACCGGCACCCGATCTATATTGCGATTCTCTATGCCCCGGGCGCGGAAACAGGTATTCAATTGCTCCCGGTTCCTTTTCTCCGTGCCATTGCGATGGGAAACCAGCAAGCGGTCGTAATAGAACAAGTGATAGAGGCTCAACTGGGCCAGGGGAAAGGATTTGGCGATGCAATCGTACAGAAAGGTGGTACCGGAACGGTGCAGCCCCATGATAAATACCGGGCGTACGGGGAGTTTTTCAAGTTCCGCCAGCAGTTCGCCATCTTCGCTGGCATCGGGAAAATGGGGCTCGACAGGAGAAAACATAGCGACCACCTGAACAACAATCCATTGCATATCGGCCCCGAAAGCTACCCCAAAAAGAGCTGCAAGTCCAACACGATTGAGAAACCCAGAGTAAAACCCCCTGCCGCAAGTATCGTTGCCCCACCCATTTCCCGGAGCAGAAAGATGGCGCTATGATGCGTAATCAGAAAAGCTAACGAATAATTGGAGCCGCCAATGCTATCCCCCCGTCTGATACGGCTTGCCGCGGCAAGCTGGCTTTCCTTATTACTGGTTGCAACGCTCTCACACGCTGCCGAATCGAAGCTGTCCTCCACCTCGCCGGAAAGTGTCGGCTTCTCACCGGAGCGCTTGTCGAAACTCGACGCGTATATCGAGAAGCTGATCGAAACAGGCCATCTACCCGGAGCCACCCTGCTGGTGGCGCGCCACGGCAAAGTGGTCAAATTTGACGCTTACGGGAAAACCGATGTACGGGACGGCAAGCCGATGCAGCGCGATGCGATCTTCCGCATCTACTCGCAAACCAAGCCGGTAACCGGTGTGGCTCTGATGATCCTGTTCGAGGAGGGGAAATGGCGCTTTGACGATCCAGTCACCAAGTTCCTCCCCGAGTTTGCCGGTTTGCGCGTCTTCAAGGAAGAGAATGCCGACGGTTCCATGCAACTCGAAGACCTGGAGCGAGCGCCGACCATGCGCGAGCTGCTTACTCACTCGGCTGGTTTCGGCTACGGTTTGAGCACCGACCACCCGGTGGAGAAGGCCTATCGCGATTCCGACTTTATGCGCGCGGCCAACGCCCGGGAGGCCATCGAAAAAATTGCCGGGTTGCCCCTGGTGAGCCAGCCGGGCAAACACTGGCGCTACAGCGCAGCGGTGGATATACAGGGTTACATCGTTGAGCGCCTGTCGGGCCAGTCGCTGGCGGATTTCATGCGCACTCGTATTTTCGAGCCCCTGGGGATGAACGACACTGACTTTCACCTGCCCGCAGACAAAACTCACCGACTGGTCTCATTGAATACTTACGACCCCGCCACCAAGGGGCTCGCGCCGGCCACGGGCGGTATGGTTCTCGACTACTCGAAGCCTCCGGGCACCGCATCCGGTGGCGCCGGCCTTGTGTCCACCACCAATGATTACGCGCGCTTCGCGCAGATGATCCTGAACGGGGGTGAACTGGACGGCGCCCGCATTCTCTCTCCCTCCAGCGTCCGCTTGATGACTTCCAATCATCTCGCCGACAGCATCCGCGCAATCCCCGGGGAGCCCTACACGGAAGAGAGCGGTTTCGGTTTCGCGGTGGATTTTGCCGTGGTGACGGACACCGCCAAAGCGGGCACAACCCAGGGCCTGGGGACATTGAGCTGGGGCGGAGCGGCGGGAAGCTGGTTCTGGATCGACCCCACCAACGACCTGTTTGTCCTCGGCATGATCCAGGTTTTGAATCGTTGGGAGGCCCCGGCACTGCAGAACATCGACACGGAAAGCAGCGCACTGATCTACGGCGCGCTGGTGGCGCCGGAGAAATAGTCCACCGCCGTCAGATTCCCAACACTTCCTTGACAAAAGGAATAGTGATCTTCCGCTTCGCCATCAGCGAAGCGCGATCCAACTGTTCCAGGCAGAGGAACAGGGCCCGGGTGCCCCGCGGCGCGCGGTGGAGGATATATTGTGCCACGTCCTCCGGGAGATCGAAGCCGCGCAGGCGGCTGCGCCGGCGCAGGGCGGCAATTTTGTTGCGGTCGTTGAGGGGCTGCAGCTGGTAGATGAGGCCCCACTGGAGGCGGGAGCGGAGGTCGGCCAGCGCTATGTCCAGGCCGCGGGGGGATTGGCGGGCGCCGAGCAGCAGCTGGCCGCCGCCGTCTCTCATCCGGTTGTATAAATGAAACAGCGCGGTCTGCCAGTGGGGTTGCTGTTCGAGCCGGTGCAGGTCGTCGATGCAGACCAACTCCAGCTGTTCCAGGCCGTCGAGGATGGGGGCGGGGTCCATGTCCAGGAGTTCTGCCAGCGGCAGGTATTGGAAGCTGCGCCGGTTGGCCTCGGCGTGCAGGCAGGCGGACTGCAGCAGGTGGCTGACACCGCTGCCGGCTTCGCCCCAAAGGTAGAACGCCGTATCCCCCCCGCCTTCGGCAAACCGCTGCAAAGCCTCCACGACCTGGAAATTGGGATCGGCGTGGGCCAGATAGAAGTTGGCAAAAGTGGCGTCGTCCCGCAAGGATATTCCCAGTGGAAGCTGCTGCGGCACGCCTTTTCCCGCGGTCATCTCAACGCCAGCGGTAGCGCAACGGGTGCTCCGCGCTGCCGAGGGGCGCGCGATAGCCGCTGAGGTCGATGGGGTCTTCGTCCGCCTGCGTCTGTAACCTGCGGTTCAGGGCCAGGGCGTCCTGCAGGTTTTGCAGCCGCGAGGAGGTGGTGAGAGCCACCCGCATGCGGTCACCGTCGATCGACAGAAGGTCCGCGCTGCTGACCACAGCGAGCTCCTGCAGATAGCTGGAGGCTTCGGTGTAATCGGCGAAACTGTCGATACCGGAGAGTTCCAGGATCACCGCACTCTGCTGGCCGGCGCTGTCGGCGCGCACGGCGTAACGCTGGGCCAGGAGGTCGGCGGCCTCGTTGATGCCCCGCAGGGCAACCTCTTCCATAGAGTCGCCGCTGGCGTCGAAGGCATAGCTGCGGCCGCCGTGGATCAGCAGCCAGTTGGCCTGCCAGCGCTCTCCGGAGGTCTGCAACAGGCGGCCCATCAGGGTGGCATCCGGCCCGTAGCGTACGCCGGCGCGTTCCGCGGCCCGTTCGTCCTGGGCCCAGAGCTCACCGAGGGGCATGTTGCGCTGGTCGTTCAGGTCCATCACCGGGAATTCCACCGGCAGGCCGCGCTCAATGGCGAGACTGTCCAGTACCGCGAAGAGCTCCGGGTAGTCTTCCTGGCGCAGGACGCTGCGCCCGTCGCGCAGGGTGTCCACCGCCATCCACACCAGTGTTCCGGGGCGGTTGTTGGGCCACACGGGCAACTGCAGTTTGTGCACCTGCTCGGAGATAGCCTGGGGTTCGAAAGATAGATGCAGGTAGAGCTGGTTGTCCTCGGTCTCGTAGCGGTAACTCTGCACATACCGCTGAGCCCGCTGCAGCACCGGCTGCAGGCTCGGATTGCTGCCGATAGCGGCGTCGCCGGTAACCCGCACGAACACCCGCTCCAGCCCGCGACTGCTGGCCGCGGTGCGGTCGGTGGTGCCGCGGCTGGGCACAGCCTCCACCACTTCGTAGAGATCCGGCACCACGCGGGCCTGGGCCGGCAGGACCAGCACCCAGAGCAGCAATGCCAATGGCAGCGAGCAGAGCCGGAGCGGTGTTCGCATCTGTTTTCTCTCTTCAGACTTCTGTGGACGGCCGCCCGTGGAGACGGCCAATTTGCGGCTATTGTATCAGTGTCGGCTTTTTCTCCCAGTCTCTAGCCCGCATTTCTCACAAAGATCCGTAGCGAGGCGGTTCCAGAGTGCGGCATGGCTGGCTTTCGCGACAGGAGGAGCGCGCAGGCGTACTTGCAGTACATCGAGCCGGTCCGACGCCTCGGCTCCGACCGAGGGAAAGGCAGCCAGGTCGCGCTCTGGGGCCGCCGCAGTAGGAAATTTGTGAGAAATGCGGGCTAGTCCGCATTTCTCACAAACGGCCTGCGGCTGTCGCCGCGGACGTTTTTTAAGAAATGCCGGCCGGCTCGCATATTCAGCAGGTTTTCCACTAGAATACGCGCCCTCTGAAAGTCCATTGCGGGATGAACCATGAGCGATTCCAACCCCCAGTCCCTCAGCTACAAAGACGCCGGTGTCGATATCGATGCGGGCAACGCTCTGGTTGAGCGCATCAAGCATGTCGCCAAGCGCACCCAGCGGCCCGAGGTAATGGGCGGTCTGGGCGGCTTCGGCGCCCTGTGCCAACTGCCCAGCGGCTACAGGGAGCCGGTTCTGGTCTCCGGTACCGATGGCGTGGGCACCAAGCTGCGCCTGGCAATGGACCTGGGCATCCACGACAGCATTGGCATCGACCTGGTGGCCATGTGTGTCAACGACCTGGTGGTCGCCGGTGCGGAGCCGCTGTTCTTCCTGGACTACTACGCCACCGGCAAGCTGAATGTCGATATCGCCGCGGAGGTGGTGACCGGCATCGGCCGCGGCTGTGAGCTTGCGGGCTGTGCCCTGGTGGGCGGCGAGACCGCGGAAATGCCGGGCATGTACGAGGGCGACGACTACGACCTGGCCGGCTTCTGCGTGGGTGTGGTGGAGAAATCCGAAATCATCGACGGCAGTAAAGTCGCCGCTGGCGACAAGCTGATCGGCCTGGCCTCCAGCGGCCCCCATTCCAACGGCTACTCCCTGATCCGCAAGGTACTGGAGATCAGCGGCGCCGACCTGGAGCAGGAGATGGGCGAAACCACCCTCGCGCGGGCGCTGATGGCGCCGACCCGCATCTATGTAAAGAACCTGCTGCAACTGATGAAGAGCGTACAGGTCAACGCCCTCAGTCATATTACCGGCGGCGGCCTGTTGGAAAACCTGCCGCGGGTTCTGCCCGAGAGCACCCGGGCCGTCATCGACACCGGCAACTGGCAGATGCCCCCGGTATTCCGCTGGCTGCGCGAGGCGGGCAATATCGATCTTCGGGAGATGTATCGCACTTTCAACTGCGGCGTGGGCATGGTGATCTGCGTGCCCGCGGACGCCGCCGACCCGGCTCTGGAAATCCTGAGGCAACTGGGTGAAAAGGCTTGCATCATCGGCTCCATCGAGGCCAAAGATGGTGAAGCTGTCGAACTGGCGGGACTCTGATGTCGCGGAAGCTGTGTAGAGTCGCAGTACTGATTTCCGGCAGCGGCACCAACCTGCAGGCGCTGATCGATGCCGCCGGCGAGCGCGCCGGATTCTCCATTTGCGCAGTGATCAGCAACAGGCCCGGGGCCTACGGCCTGGTCCGCGCCACCGAAGCCGGCATCCCCGCGTCGGTGGTGGACCACCGGGACTACCCCGACCGGGAGTCATTCGACAGCGCGCTGATGGCCGAAATTGACCGGCACACTCCCGACCTGGTGGTACTGGCGGGCTTTATGCGCATCCTCACTTCCGAGTTCGTGCGCCACTACAGCGGCCGCCTGTTGAACATTCACCCCTCCCTGCTGCCCAAATACCAGGGATTGCATACCCACCAGCGGGCACTTGAGGCCGGCGACAGCGAACACGGTGCCACAGTGCACTTTGTAACCGAGGAGCTGGACGGCGGCCCCGCCATTGTGCAGGCCCTGGTCCCCGTTCAGGCGGAGGACAGCGCCGAGCTACTTGCAAAACGCGTACAGGTGCAAGAGCATAAGATCTACCCGCTGGCGGTAACCTGGTTTGCCCGGGGCCGACTGCGTATGGTGGAGGACCGCTCGGAACTGGACGGCGAACTGCTACCGCGCAGTGGCAAGAAAATTACCGGGGCCTGTTAACACTAAATTCGATGGCCGCGTTGCCGTCCTGTACAGGCCGTCCCAAAACAGGCCAGGGTTTGGACATCCGGAGGTCACCGTGCCGTTACGTCTTATCGCCTTTTTCATCTCTGCCGTGTTCGCCGGTTTCGCGCTGGCGCAGGAACCCAAACTGAAACCCTTTACCGCCACCTATGCCGCCAAGTACAGCGGTATTGGCGTCACCGTCACACGGGAGCTATCCGGTAGCGGAGGCAACTGGCGACTCGATTTCAACGCCCACTCCCTGTTCGCCGACATCCGCGAATATTCCCGGTTTATCGCCGCGGACAACCAACTGTCCCCCCGCCACTACGAATACCATAAAACCGGCCTGGGCAAAGACCGTCACACAGTCCTGAATTTTGAGCAAGGCAGGGTGGTCAACGTTTCCGACAAAAGCCGCACCTTGGAAAATGTGCCCAATCACATACAGGACAAGCTGAGCTACCAGCTTCAGCTGGCGCTGGATGTCGCTACCGGGAAAGAGACGCTGAGCTACAAGGTGGCCGATGGCAAACGTATCCGTGAATATGAATTCTCCGTGGTCGGCAAGGAGCTACTGCAGACGCAGCTTGGGGAAATAGAGACCATTAAAGTACAGCGGGTACGCGACGGAGATTCAGATAGAGAAACCAGTATCTGGTTTGCCCCCAAGTGGGATTACGCGCTGGTCAAACTGATGCAGGAAGAAGATGGCAAAACCTATCAGATATCCTTGACCAAATTATCCATCGACGGGAAAACCATCCCCACCGCCCAATAAACTCCCCTCACTCCGTTTAGGGCCACGGACGGCCCGAGTGACAAAACGGCAGGACTGCCGTTTTACACAGCCGAAGGCTGCCCGCAGGGCGAGGGCCACGGATGGCCCGAGTGACAAAACGGCAGGACAGCCGTTTTGCACAGCCGAAGGCTGCCCGCAGGGCG
>NZ_JBOFOC010000210.1:0-7510 GCF_051659245.1 Microbulbifer sp. | reverse complement strand
ATGCCCGCGATCGTCATCAGCTACGTAGCGAAGGCCGATCGCGGGCATGGCCCGCTCCTACGGCGTAACTCCCGTGGGCAGGGGCAGCAGTCCCTGGCCCTTCTAAAGAGGCGCCAGCGGATAGTGCTCCGGGTAGGGCAGCCGCGCCGCGCCGCTGTCCACCGCCGCGCGGGCCACTGCCGAGGCCACTTCCGGCAGCAGACGGGGGTCGGTGGGCTTGGGCAGGATATAGTCCGGGCCCAGGCTCAGCTCCACGCCGCCGTAGCCCTCGCGCACCGCGTCCGGCACCGGCAGGTGGGCGATCTTGCGGATGGCCTCGATCGCGGCCAGCTTCATTTCCTCGTTGATGCGCACCGCGCGCACGTCCAGGGCGCCGCGGAAGATGAACGGGAAGCAGAGCACGTTGTTCACCTGGTTCGGGTAGTCCGAGCGGCCGGTGGCCATGATCAGGTCGTCGCGCACGCTGTGCGCCAGCTCCGGGGAGATTTCCGGGGTGGGGTTGGAGCAGGCGAAGACCACCGGGCACGGAGCCATTTTGGACAGCTGCTCCGCCGACAGCAGGTCAGGGCCGGACACGCCCAGGAAGACGTCGGCGCCCTCGATGGCGTCGTCCAGGGTGCGCATTTCCGTGTCGCGGGCCCACTCGCCCTTGTAGGCGTTGATATCGGTGCGCCGGGAGTGAATCACGCCGCGGCTGTCGAGCATGGTGATCTGCTCTTTCTTTGCGCCGGCGGCCAGCATCAGCTTGCAGCAGGCGGTGGCGGCGGCGCCGGCACCCAGGCACACCATGCGCACGTCTTCGATTTTCTTGCCCTGGATTTCCAGCGCGTTGAGCATGCCGGCCACGGTGACGATGGCGGTGCCGTGCTGGTCGTCATGGAATACCGGCACCGAGCAGCGTTCGATCAGCGCCTCCTCGATATGGAAGCACTCCGGGGCCTTGATGTCCTCCAGGTTGATGCCGCCGAAGGTGTTGGCGATATCGGACACCGTCTGGATGAAGCGCTCCGGACTGGGGCTGTCCACTTCGATGTCCACCGAGTTGATGCCGGCGAAGCGCTTGAACAACAGCGACTTGCCCTCCATCACCGGTTTGGAGGCCAGCGGGCCCAGGTTGCCCAGGCCGAGAATGGCGCTGCCGTTGGAGATCACCGCCACCAGGTTGCCCTTACCGGTGTACAGGTAGGCCGCTTCCGGGTCCTTGGCGATTTCGCGCACCGGCTCGGCGACGCCCGGGCTGTAGGCCAGGGACAGGTCTTCCTGGGTCTGGGCGGGGGTGGTCAGTTCTACCGATAGCTTGCCCGGGGTCGGCAGCGCGTGGTAGTCGAGCGCGGCCTGGCGCAATGAGTCCGTCATCGTGGGAAAATTCTCTTCGAATACTGCGGGGGAGCCTCTGCGGGCGCCGCCCCGATTACTGCGGGGGCGCAGAGAATAACCGGAAGCGGCCTGTCCCCACAAGCGCAAGAATCGAACGAAACCGCTAATTCCTACTAATTCCGGTGCCGGATTTCCGGTCTCCCGCAATAAATAAGCGAATATTTTGCGCAAATGGGGACGTATATTTCGACCCCGGGTCGGTAAATCGCCCCTTCACTTCTATTTGCGCCCCTTGCCAATCGCGCCAGGGGGCTGGCCAGAATCCCGATATCAATCCGAAGCGGGCCCACTTCGGCGCAAATCGCGGTTTTGCCCTTGCTCGATGGAGAACGATCGTTCTACACTGCGCCCCATGAGCAGAATGCAACAGACAGAGTCCCTTGAGCGACTCCTCGACTGCACCGAGCAACTCGTCTACCAGAGAGGCATCTGTGCCACGGGTATGGATGCAATAGTGAAGGCCTCCGGGGTCTCGAGAAAAACCATCTACAAACACTTCGGCACCAAGGACAGGTTGGTGGCCGAGGCCCTGGCGCGGCGCGACCGGCGTTGGATGGACTGGTTCGAGGCGGGCCTCGAGCGCTTCGAGGGCCCCAGGGCCCAGCTGCTGGGGGTTTTCGATGTCCTGGCCGACTGGTTCGGCTCGGCGGGTTTTCAGGGTTGCGCCTTTATCAACACCGCCGGGGAGGTGTCCGACCCGCAAGACCCGGTGCGACAGGTCGCCAGAGCCCACAAGGAAAAGCTGTATCGCTGCCTGGTACGGCGATGCATTGATCTCGGTGCCGAGAAGCCGCAGCAGCTGGCCGGACAGCTGATGCTGCTGATCGACGGTGCCATTACCAACGCCCTGGTGTCGGGTGGGGCCGGTGTCGCCGTGGACGCACAGCGCACTGCGGAAATCCTGCTAAGAGCCTGTTTAGAATCGCGCGAAGAGCTCTCCAGGTCGGGAGGGGGGCCTCTTTTCGGGACCGTATGAGGCAGGGATGCCGATTACGAGCGTACAGGGACGTATTTAAGGGGGGCGCCCAGCCCGTGTCCCGGAAAGAGGCCCCCCTCCCGACCCCGCGCTGGACGTGCAGCACCATAGATCGCAAACAGGCCCCGAGGGGCTATAGCAACAACAATAGGAGTACACCTATGTCAGATGAACTGCGCCATCCCCTGCCTCCCTTCACGCCGGAATCGGCCAGGGAAAAGGTCCGCCTGGCCGAAGACGGCTGGAACAGCCGGGATCCGGCCAAAGTGGCCATGGCCTACAGTCCGGATACCAGCTGGCGCAACAGGGCCGAGTTTGTGCAGGGGCGCGACCAGGCTCGCGCCTTCCTCGAGCGCAAGTGGAGCAAGGAGCTGGACTACCGCCTGATCAAGGAGCTCTGGGCTTTCGGGGGCAACCGCATTGCGGTGCGCTACGCCTATGAGTGGCACGACGACAGCGGCAACTGGTTTCGCTCCTACGGCAATGAGAACTGGGAGTTCGACGACAACGGCCTGATGGTCAACCGCTATGCCAGTATCAACGATCTGCCAATTCGGGAGAGCGAGCGCAAATTCCGCTGGCCCCTGGGCCGGCGCCCGGACGATCACCCGGGGCTGAGCGATCTCGGTCTGTGATGCAGAGGGCAGCAACGCTGTCCTTTTTCTCCCCGAGCACGCGATTCGCCGCTGCGGTGGCGGCCAGCAGCAGGGCGCAAAAAAAGGCACCGAGGGGAGCCCAGGGTGCCTTTTTTCCGGCTGCGGACGCTTTGCCTGCGGCCATCGCGCTGCGCTGCTCGGCGCCGCCGCGATTTACTTGCCGATGCGGCTGCCGAAGCGCTTCTTGAAGCGGTCCACGCGGCCACCGGTGCTGGCTTCGCGCTGCTTGCCGGTATAGAAGGGGTGACACTGGGAGCAGACGTCCAGTTGGATGTCTTTGCCCAGGGTGGAGCGGGTCTTGATCACGTTGCCGCAGGAGCAGGTGGCGGTGACTTCGCTGTAATTCGGATGGATATCGGTCTTCATGGTCTGCCTCAATTCGAAACCGCCACCTGGTCTGTTGCCGGGCACGGAGTCGTCGTTGGTTTAGGGGCTGGGGAAAAAGTGCGCGCATACTAATCAGATTAGCGCGGCGGTTCAAGCACAATTGTCCGCCGGGAGCGCCGAGCCCCAGTCGGCATACGGGCTCGTAAGTCGCTGTAGGAGCTTGCTTGCAAGCGAATGGCTACGAAGCCCTTCTCCTCGCTCAGCTCCTACAGAGGCGGTGCCGAGGACAAATCCGCGGAGCAGCAGGCCCGCGTCGCAATTGCGCTATCATGTGCGGCTCGCGCGGGCAGTACAAAGGGGAGGCGCAAATTGGCAACCGACGGCGGAGGAAAACCGGCAATTCTACGCCTGGCGGTGCCGGTGCCCCTGCGGCGCCTGTTCGACTACCTGCCCCCGCAGGGCTGCGACCCCGCGCAACTGTTACCGGGCCAACGCTTCTGGGTCCCTTTCGGCAGCCGCAAACTGGTGGCGGTGCTGGTGGATATCGTCAGTGAGTCCCCACTGGCCGAGTTGAAGGCGGCCCTGGAACAGATAGACGCCACCCCCCTGTTCGACCGCCAAAGCCGCGCCTTCCTGCACTGGGCCGCCGACTACTACCAGGCGCCCGTCGGCGAACTCTACGCCGCCGCCCTGCCCGCCGCGCTGCGCAAAGGCAAGCCCGCCGATCACTGGGCCGAGCAGTGGCTGGAACTCACCACCGGGGGCAAGGGCCTGCCGGAGAGCGCCCTGGCGCGGGCGCCGAAACAGCAGGCGCTGCTGCAACTGCTGTTGCGGGACGGCAGGCAGAGCCGCCCCCATCTCAAAACCCTGGGCCATTCCGCCACCGCAATCCGGGCGCTGCTGGATCGCGGCCTGGCGCAGTGGACCGCCGGCCCCACCGCCCCGCCGCCGCTCTCCACCGATAAAGGCGCCGGAGCGGCCCCGCCGCGGCTCAATGAAGCGCCGCGGCTCAACGAAGCGCCGCGGCTCAACGAAGAGCAGCGGCAGGCGCTGGACGCCATTCCGGCGGATCGCTTTACCGTCTCACTGCTCGAGGGCACCACCGGCAGCGGCAAGACCGAAGTCTACCTGCGGCTGATGGAGCGGGTGCTCATCGACGGCAGGCAGGCCCTGTTACTGGTGCCGGAGATCGGCCTGACACCGCAGACCCTGCGCCGCATCGCCGCGCGCTTTCCCGGCCGCAGCATCGCCGCCCTGCACTCCGGTCTGGCCGAGGGCGAGCGGGCCCGGGCCTGGCTGTCCGCCGCCGCGGACCAGGCGGATATCGTGATCGGCACCCGCTCGGCGATATTCACCCCGCTGCACAAGCTGGGCGCGGTGATCGTGGACGAGGAGCACGACGGCTCCTTCAAGCAGCAGGATGGCGTGCGTTACTCCGCCCGCGACCTGGCGGTGGTGCTCGGGCGCAACGCCGGGGTGCCGGTGCTGCTGGGCTCCGCCACCCCCTCCCTGGAGAGCCTGCACAACGCCCTGAACGGGCGCTATCAGCACCTGCGCCTGCGCCACCGCGCCGGCGACGCGCGGCCGCCGCAGATCCATATAGTCCCCACCCTCGGCCAGCAGCTGGAGGAGGGTTTCGCCCCCCAGGTGTTGCGCCATCTCGGCGAGACCCTGGCCCGCGGCGAGCAGGCGCTGGTGTTCATCAACCGCCGCGGCTTCGCCCCGACGCTGGCCTGTGACGACTGCGGCTGGCTGGCGGACTGTCCCCACTGTTCCAGCAAGCTGACCCTGCACCGCCGCCAGCGGCAGCTGCGCTGCCACCACTGCGACTACCGCCGGCCACTCGTGGACAGCTGCCCCCAGTGCCACAGCCGCTCGCTCAGCGCCCTGGGAGCCGGCACCGAGCGCAGTGAGGCGCTGCTGGCCCACCGCTTCGCCGGCTACCCGGTGATCCGCGTGGACCGCGACACCACCGCCAGCAAACAGGCCCTGGACAAATTGCTGGCCCCGGCGCGCGCCGGCGAACCCTGCCTGCTGCTGGGCACCCAGATGCTGGCCAAGGGCCACCACCTGCCCCGGGTCACCCTGGTGGTGATCCAGGACGCCGACGGCGGCCTGTTCAGCGCCGACTTCCGCGCCCCGGAGCGCACCGGCCAGTTACTGGAACAGGTGGCCGGCCGCGCCGGCCGCGGCGAACTGGCGGGCCGGGTACTGGTACAGAGCCGCTACCCGGAGCACCCGCTGCTGCAGCTTCTGCTGGAGAAAGGCTACGGTGCCTTCGCCCGCCAGCTGCTGCGCGACAGGGCCGTGGCCCAGCTGCCGCCGCTGCGCGCCATGGCGCTGGTGCGCGCCGAGTGCGAGGAGGCGGAGTGGGCGGAGGAATTTCTCGGCGAGGCCCGCCGGCAATTGGAGGCCCTGGCGCCGCCGTCCCCACAGTTGCAGTACCTGGGGCCGGTGCCCGCGCTTCTAGAACGCAAGTCCGGCCGCTTCCGCTTCTATGTGCAGATCACCGCGGAAAAACGTGGCGTATTGCAGGCACTGCTCGCGCGCCTGTGCCAATGGGCCGAGGGCAACCGTAACCGGCGGTTGCGCTGGGCGGTGGATATGGATGCGCAGGAGTTATCCTGACCGCGATGACGTCACCTTGATGCTATAGCGTTACAACGCTATAGTGCCTTTCGGCAAAGGGGTGTGATAATGAGCAACTTGTCCAAAAGGTCCACGATTTACTTTGATCCGGCCATTCACCAGGCGCTGAAGCTGAGAGCGGCCACCAGCCATCAATCGGTGTCTGAACTGGTGGACGAGGCGGTGCGCCTGCTGATGCGCGAAGACCAGGAGGATCTGCAAGCCTATGCGGACAGGGTCAGCGAGCCGGAAGTGTCTTATGAGGCCCTGCTTCAAGACCTGAAGAAGCATGGCAAAATATAAAATCAGTTTTAAGAAATCTGTAGCCGGAGACCTGCGCGCTATCCCCAAGCGGGATGTAAAGCGTATCCTGAAGCGCATAGACTCCCTCGCAGAAAATCCCCGCTGCGAGGGCTGCATAAAGCTGACCGGGCGCGAACTCTATCGCGTTCGGCAGGGGAATTACCGGATTGTCTATGAAATCGTCGACACCAGGCTGGTAGTCTGTGTTGTCAAAGTCGCGCACCGGTCCGTGGTTTACAACTAACGCAATTGATTGAGAAGGGATATTCATGAGCCGTCGCAACGCCAGCCGCCGCAGCAGTCCCGCGAGCAAACCCGCCTGGGTCTGGTTTGTGCTGGGCAATTTTGTCGGCGGTTTCGTGGTGTTTATGATTTTTCTCACCGGGCTCAAGCAGGATTCCGGCGGCGACGAGCGCCCGGCGACCCCCGCCCGGAAAGCCGAAGAGCAGTCAAAGCCGCGCTTCGATTTCTATACCCTGCTGCAGGAAAACGAAGTGGAGGTGCCGGAACCCAAGGTGGCCAAGCCCTCCCGCCGCGTCACCGCCCCCCCGGACGGCGGCGCGCGCAGCGAGTCCCCCCGTGAGGAAACGCCCGGGAGAGACGATCCTCAACTGGTGTACATCCTGCAGGCGGCCTCCTTCCGCGACGCCGCGGAGGCGGAGAAACTGCGCGCGCAGCTCACCCTGGCCAACCTGGACGTAAAGGTGGAGATCGCCACCGACAGCCGCGGCACCTGGCACCGGGTACTTATCGGCCCCTACCGCAGCCGCTCCAAGGTGGCCGCGGCGCGGGAGACGCTCGCCGACCACAAACTGATGCCGCTGGTGCTCAAGCGTCCGGCGCGCTGACGAACTTGCGCGTCAGCCGGTGGGACAGCGGCGCGATCACCGATACCAGCGGAAACGCCACCACCCAGGCCACCACCCAGGCGCTCGCCCAGCGCCACATAAAACCGCCGTCGAAACCGGTGTTGATAAAGGTGATCACCGCGGACATCAGCAGCGACATCAGGCCGGACATGATCAGCGCGAATACCAGGGTGTACAAACGTGAGGGAAGGGCTGGCACGGTGGGTCCTCTGAGATACATCGGGCGCGCATTATAGGCTTTCGGCCCTTTCTTGTTGAAATTCCCCCCCCGCGACCACACTTACCCTAGACCTGACAGATTCCTCCCCTGTGTAGGAGCGGGCCATGCCCGCGATCGGCCTCCACTACGTAGTTGATGCCGATCGCGGGCATGG
>NZ_JBOFOC010000209.1:0-11335 GCF_051659245.1 Microbulbifer sp. | reverse complement strand
CGTTCGCTCCACAACCTGATCGGTAAATATTCCGCGAACGGCCCCCGGCATCAGAGCCTTCGCTTCGAAGTCTGATATCCTTACCCGAGTCCCGAGTCCCGAGTCCCGAGTCCCGAGTCCCGAGTCCCGAGTCCCGAGTCCCGCCCCGGCGCTATACAAACACCAGCCAGTCCATTAGAATACGCCGCCTTTCAGGCCGGCCGACTGTCGGCATCGGATTTTCTTTCGGCCGCCCCTGGCGGCCGAAGTGTGTTGAAACTACAGGAAAGCTACATGGTAACCATTCGTTTGGCTCGCGGCGGCGCGAAAAAGCGTCCGTTCTATCACCTGGCAGTCACCGACAGCCGCAAATCCCGCGACGGCCGTTTTATCGAGCGCGTCGGCTTCTTCAACCCGGTTGCCCGCGGTCAGGAAGAGCGGCTGCGCATCGACCGTGAGCGCGTCGAGTACTGGGTTGGCCAGGGCGCTCAGGTTTCTGATCGGGTCAGCAAGCTGCTGAAAGAATCCGCCTGACCGAGCGGTTTGCGCCCGTGGCACCTATTAACCTTGACAGCAGCGGACCCCAATCCGCTGACTTGGTCACAGCAGGGCGCATCACCGCGGTTTACGGTGTTCGCGGCTGGGTGAAGGTGCATTCCTATACCGAGCCGATGGACAACATCCTGCAGTTTCCCGAGTGGTGGCTGGAGGGAGGCGACGGTTGGGAGCCCCTGCAGATCGACGGGGGCAGACGCCACGGCAAGGGCCTGATCGCCCATATCAAAGACGTGGATGACCGGGACCGGGCCGCCCGTTACTGCCAGCGGGACATCGCCATTCGCAGCGATGCCATGCCGCCTCTGGCGGAGGGCGAGTACTACTGGCACCAGCTCGAAGGCCTGCGGGTGGTCAGTGAGTTCGAGGGCCGCAGCTGCGACTTCGGCCGGGTCGAGCGACTGATGGAAACCGGCGCCAACGATGTACTGGTGGTGCGCGGTAGGGAGGACGGGCGTGAGCGCCTGATTCCCTACCTGCCGGGTGAGTATATTACCGATATCGACCTGGACTCCGGTGTGATCACCGTAGTCTGGGATCCGGCGTTTTGAAGGGGTTAGAAGCGATGCGCGCCAAGCGCATCGCCCTGGTAAGCATCTTTCCGGAGATGTTCGCCGCCCTGACCGATTACGGCATCAGCGGTCGAGCGGTCAAAGAGGGATTGCTGGAGGTGCGCTGCTGGAATCCGCGGGATTTCACCACTGACAGGCACCGCACTGTGGACGACCGCCCCTATGGTGGCGGACCGGGCATGGTGATGCTGCCCGAGCCGCTTTATCAGGCGCTGGGCGAGGCCCGGGCCTGGGCGGGGGAAGCGGGGCCGGCGCGCACCATCTATTTGTCGCCCCAGGGGCGGCCGCTGGACCAGGCCGGCGTGGAGCAGCTGAGCGCAGCGGGTAATCTGGTGCTGCTGGCAGGCCGTTACGAGGGTGTCGACGAGCGCATTGTCGATATGCTCGTCGACGAAGAGTGGTCCATCGGCGACTATGTCTTGAGTGGCGGCGAACTGGCCGCGATGGTGGTGGTGGATGCCATCACCCGGCTCATTCCCGGCGCGCTGGGGCACGACCAGTCGGCAGTAGAGGATTCCTTCGCCCGGGGGCTGCTGGACTGTCCCCACTACACCCGCCCGGAAGAGTACCGGGGCAGGGCGGTGCCGGATGTTCTGCTCTCCGGCAACCACGAGAGAATACGCCGCTGGCGCCTCAAGCAGGCGCTGGCGCGCACGCAACAGCGACGGCCCGACCTGCTGGAACGGCTGGAGCTGGATAGGGAACAGAAGCAACTGTTGGAGGAAATCCAGCAGGAGCGGAAATCCGAGGAAACTTGATGCCGGATTCGCCGTGAGGCGTTAGTAATCCGGTAACCGTAGGATGGGCAAAGCGTAGCGTGCCCATCGGCTTCGGAATGATGGGCACACTCGCTGACGCTCGTTTTGCCCATCCTGCGAAGCTACACAATCTGTATTTGGGAGTATTCCAAATGACCAACAAAATTATTCAGCAACTGGAACAGGAACAGCTGAAAAGCGAAGTTCCCGCCTTTGCTCCGGGCGACACCGTGGTCGTTCAGGTAAAGGTAAAAGAAGGTAACCGCGAGCGCCTGCAGGCGTTCGAGGGTGTGGTAATCGGCAAGCGCAACCGCGGCCTGAACTCCTCCTTCACCGTGCGCAAGATTTCCCACGGCGTGGGCGTGGAGCGCACCTTCCAGACCCACAGCCCGCTGGTGGACAGCATCCAGGTCAAGCGCCGCGGCGACGTGCGCCAGGCCAAGCTGTACTACCTGCGCAGCCTCACAGGCAAGGCCGCGCGTATCAAGGAAAAGCTCACCTGAGTCTTTTCCCGCGATATGCGCAAAAGCCGGAGCAGCGATGCTCCGGCTTTTTTATGATGCACGAATCACCCGGCTCCCCCTCTCCTATTTGCGGGAGAGGGGTTGGAGAGGGTTCAAGGGTGCAGGGAGAGTTGCGGAGCATTTTATGGTGCCGGGAGGTGGGATATGTTAAAACACGCCAAGCGAGGCATTTGTTGCCAACTGGTGCCATACTGGCGGGAACCGGCAGCGGCCGCATGAGTCGAAGCCTGCAAGCAGACCAAGGAGCTATCGAGAATGACCCTTTTCAATAAGCCGCTGATGATGATCGGCGCACTGCTCGCCCTGTTGGGACAGGGCGCCTACGGAGCAGTGGACGCGGAAGTGGCCAAAAACATCAAGGCGCGCCTTCACGCGGCCAATCCCAGGGCCAGTTACGGCGACGTGCGGGAGAGCCCGATCAGCGGCCTGTATGAAGTGGAAGTGGACGGGAGCAGAACACTCTTCGTCTCCAAAGATGGCGGCCACTTCGTATTCGGCGACCTGTACCAGGTTGGAAGCGGTTCCCTGGTCAATCTCTCCGAGGAACGCCGCACCAAGCAGCGGGTCGAGGTTATGGAAGAGCAGGACCTGGGTGAAATGATCGTCTTCTCCCCGAAAGGCGAGACAAAGGCCCATATCTACGTGTTTACCGATGTGGACTGCGGCTATTGCCGCAAACTGCACCAGGATGTGCCGGAGCTGAACAGGCGCGGTATCGAAGTGCGTTACCTGGCCTTCCCCCGCGCCGGCCTGGACTCCCTGGGGTATCGCAAGATCGCCACTGCCTGGTGTGCCGAAGACCGCAACAAAACCCTGACCGCACTGAAAAACCTCGAGAACGTGCCGCTCGAAGTCTGTAAGAACAACCCGGTGGCTGAGCAGTACAGGTTGGGCAATGAAGTGTTCGGCGTGCGCGGTACCCCCACCATCGTAATGCAGGACGGCACTGTGATGCCCGGCTACCTGCCTCCGGACACGATGGTGAAAGCGCTGGGTATCTAGATTATCTAGAAGACAGAGGCCAGAAGTCAGGTGACAGATGTCAGGTTGTGCGGCGTAACCGCACTCTGACTTCTGGCCTTTGTTTTCTGTCCTCTGGTGCGCAATTTTATTGACACTTCTCCCCCTCCATCAGTATGGTTGTCGTCCTTTTATCGTCTTTCACACCATTTATTGCGCTGTAACCCGCGCGGAGGGAAGTTGTGAGCGCATCCGTCCAAGAGACCACCGAACAGGCAGCCCAGCGGCAGAAACCCCAATCCCCCCGGCGCGCGGTGCGCATCGGTATTTGTGGCCTGGGCACCGTCGGCAGCGGTACCGTCAATGTACTGGCGCGCAACGCCGAACAGATCGCCGCGCGCTGCGGCCGCCCGGTGGAAATCGTGCAGATCGGCGCCCGCCGTGACAACCCGGCCTGTGATACCAGCACACTGAACGTCACCAGGGAAATTTTCGATGTCGCCGCCAATCCCGAGGTGGATATCCTGGTGGAACTGGTCGGCGGCACCACCGTGGCCCGCGAGCTGGTGCTCGCGGCGATCGCCAGCGGCAAGCACATAGTCACCGCCAACAAGGCGCTGATCGCCGAGCACGGCAACGAACTGTTTGCCGCCGCCGCAGAGATGGGCGTGACCATTGCCTATGAAGCCGCAGTGGCCGGTGGCATCCCAATTATCAAATCCCTGCGCGAGGGCCTGGTGGGTAACCGCATCCAGTGGCTGGCGGGGATTATCAACGGTACCGGCAACTACATCCTCACCGAGATGCGGGACAAGGGCCGCGGCTTTGCCGAGGCCCTGGCACAGGCGCAGCAACTGGGCTATGCAGAGGCGGACCCCACCTTCGACGTGGAGGGTATAGACGCGGCCCACAAGCTGGTGATCATGGCCTCCCTCGCGTTCGGCATACCGCTGGCTTTCGACAAGGTCTATACAGAGGGCATCAGCGACATCTCCAGCGAGGATATCCGCTACGCGGACGAACTGGGTTATCGGATCAAGCATCTGGGGATCGCCCGGCGCACCGAGCAGGGGGTGGAGCTGCGCGTGCACCCCACACTGATCCCCCAGCGGCGCCTGATCGCCAATGTCAACGGGGTGATGAATGCGGTGCTGGTCAACGGCGACGCCGTGGGCCCGACCCTCTATTACGGCGCTGGCGCCGGCGCCGAGGCCACCGCCTCCGCGGTGATCGCCGATATCGTGGATGTGGCGCGCACCCTGGAGGCCTTCCCGGACCAGCGGGTGCCCGCGGCGGGAGTGGCTCCGGGCAATCAGGATGGCATCGGTGTCCTGCCCATGGACGAAGTGGTCACCAGCTACTACCTGCGCATCTCGGCCCAGGACAAGCCCGGGGTCATGTCCCAGGTGGCGAAAATCTGCAGCGATCAGGGCATCAGCATCGAGGCCCTGATCCAGCACGAGCCCGCCGAGGGCGAGGCCCTGGTGCCGGTGGTGATTCTCACCAGCCGCGCCAAGGAAGCCCGCCTGCGCGAAGCGGTGGCACAGATAGAGTCCCTGGATACCGTTGAGGGCGAGGTGGTGCGCATTCGCGTGGAACCGCTGGGCTAGCCTGGGAGCGCCGAGCTCCAGCTCGGCTTGCGGGCCGCAGGCCCGCCTGGTGGATACGCTACGCTTATCCACCCTACGGACTAAGAAACTTTCCCTGTAGGAGCGGCGGGGCGGCCATCCGCCCATGGCCGCGATCGAGTTTGCAGAGAACTGAAAATCAGATCGCGGCCATGGGCCGCTCCTACAAATAAATATTCAGCTTTTTCAGAATCAGAAACACCGTGAAATACATCAGTACCCGCGGCCGCGCGCCGTCCCTCTCCTTTGCCGATACCGTACTCACCGGTCTCGCCGCCGACGGTGGCCTCTATGTGCCGGAATCCCTGCCGAAATTTTCCGCAGAGGAAATCCGCGGGATGACGGGGCTCGACTACCGCGAGCTGGCCTTTCGGATTATTCAGCCGTTTGTCGGCGAGGACCTCAGTGACGAAGAGCTGCGTGAAATCATTCAGCGTTCCTATAAAAATTTCCGCCACAGCGCCGTGGCGCCGCTGGTGCAGGCGGATACCAACGAGTGGATCCTGGAACTGTTCCACGGCCCCACCCTGGCGTTCAAGGACTTCGCACTGCAGTTTCTCGGCCAGTTGTTCGACCACCTGTTGAAAAAACGCGGCGAGCGGGTGGTGGTGATGGGAGCCACTTCCGGCGATACCGGCTCCGCGGCCATCGAGGGCTGCCGCCACTGCGACAACATCGATATTTTTATCCTGCACCCGCACAACCGGGTATCGGAGGTGCAGCGCCGGCAGATGACCACGGTGCTGTCGGACAATGTGTTCAATATCGCCCTGGAAGGCAACTTCGACGACTGCCAGAACATGGTCAAGGCCAGCTTCGCCGACCAGTCCTTCCTGCCGGACGGCCGTCGCCTGGTGGCGGTCAACTCCATCAACTGGGCGCGCATCATGGCGCAGATCGTCTATTACTTCTACGCCGCGGTGAACCTGGGCGCGCCGGAAAAGACCGTGAACTTCTCCGTGCCCACCGGAAACTTCGGCGATATTTTCGCCGGCTACCTGGCGCGGCGGATGGGCCTGCCCATCGACCAATTGGTGATCGCCACCAACGCCAACGATATCCTGCACCGCTGCATCAGCGACAACGACCACTCTCCAAAACCGCTGGTGCACAGTCTGTCACCGAGCATGGACATCATGGTGTCGAGCAATTTCGAGCGCCTGCTGTTCGATCTCTACGACCGCGACGGCGAAGCGGTGGCGGCATTGCTTGCCGATCGCAGTATGCCCATGCACCTGGAGGAGCGGGCGCTGAAAAAGGCGCGGGAGGTCTTTTCCTCCCACCGGCTGGACGACCTGCGCACGGTGGAAGTGATTCGCGAGATGTTCGAGTCCAGTGAATACCTGCTGGACCCGCACACCGCCATCGGTGTGGAGGCCGCCCGGCGGCAGCGCAAGTCGCGCCAGCAGCCCATGGTTTGCCTCTCCACCGCGCATCCGGCAAAATTCCCGGAAGCAGTGGCCCGCGCACTGCCAACGCAAAAGATACCCCTGCCGGCGCACATGCAGGGCCTGTTCGAACGCGAGGAACGGATGCGGGTACTGCCCAACGACCTGGCGAAGGTCCACGAATTTATCGCGGCCGCCCTGGTGTAACCCCGGGGCAGTGTCGCACCGGTACAATGGTGCGCACGGCGCACCCTACGCTTTGAGCGGCCGCGAACTCACTCTTGCGCCCGCAGCCAACAGCAAACGGCAAAATATGAACAAGAAAATTCAGCGACGGCCAGTGGATTTATCCACTGGCCGTTTTGCTTCTGATACCCCGAAAATTCTCCAGCGGGTCCTGCTCGGCCGCGGTGTCGCCAGCGAGTCACAGCTGGACCACCGTCTGGCGAAGCTGTACCCGCCCGAGTCCATGCGGGGCGTGGAAAGGGCGGTGGCGCTGCTGGTGGAGGCGGTGCGCGCGCAGCGGAAAATCCTGATTGTCGGCGATTTCGATGCCGACGGCGCCACCAGCAGTACCCTGGCGGTGCTGGCGCTGGGCGCCATGGGCGCGCCGTCGGTGGAATTCCTGGTGCCCAACCGCTTCGATTACGGCTACGGCCTGACGCCGGAAATCGTCGAAGTGGCAGTGGACTACCGGCCCGATCTGCTGATCACCGTGGACAACGGCATCAGCAGCATTGAAGGGGTAGCCGCAGCCAGGGCCGCGGGCATGACGGTGATCGTCACCGACCACCATTTGCCGGGATCGCAATTGCCGGACGCGGATGCCATCGTCAACCCGAACCAGCCCGGCTGTGATTTCCCGAGCAAGAACCTGGCTGGCGTCGGGGTGATCTTCTACCTGTTGAGCCGTCTGCGCAGCGCGCTGGACGAGTGCGGCTGGTTCGCTGAAAGTGGCATAGCCGCGCCGAATATGGCCGAGTACCTGGATCTGGTGGCGCTGGGTACCGTGGCGGACCTGGTGCCCCTGGATCACAACAACCGCATTCTGGTGCACCAGGGCATAGCGCGTATCCGCGCCGGCCACTGCCGCCCGGGTATCAGTGCCCTTCTGGAAGTGGCCGGGCGCGACCAGCGCAAACTGTCCACCACCGATATCGGCTTTATCCTCGGCCCGCGCATCAATGCCGCCGGGCGCCTGGACGATATCGGTACCGGCATCCGCTGCCTGCTGAGCCGGGACCCGGTTGAGGCCCGCGATCTGGCGGCGGAACTGGACGGATTGAATCGGGACCGCAAGGCGATAGAGCAGGGCATGCAGCGGGAGGCCATGGCCGCATTGGAAAAGCTGCAGCTCGAGGGCGAAATCCCCTGGAGCCTGTGCCTCTACGACGAGAACTGGCACCAGGGCGTGGTGGGTATTCTCGCCAGCCGGATCAAGGAAAAATTCCATCGCCCGGTGATCGCCTTTGCCCAGGGGGACAACGGTCTGATTAAAGGATCGGCGCGCTCCATTCCCGGGCTGCACATTCGCGACGCGCTGAGCGACGTGGCGACCGCGCATCCGGATCTGATCAGCAAGTTCGGCGGCCACGCCATGGCCGCCGGTTTGAGCCTGCCCGCAGAAAAGTATGCGGCCTTTACCGACGCCTTCGAAATGGCGGTGCGCAATCGTCTGAGCGAATCGCAACTGGAAGCGGTGATCGATACTGATGGCGAACTGGAAACGGCGGAATTCAGCCTGCACACCGCCGCGCTACTGCGCAACTGTGCGCCCTGGGGGCAGGCGTTTCCGGAGCCGGTGTTCGACGGCGAATTCCTGCTGCTGCAACAGCGCATCGTCGGCGACCGCCATCTGAAAATGGTGGTGGCTCCGCAGGGAAATCCGCAGCTGGCGCTGGATGCGATTGCATTCAATGTGGATACCGGGCAGTGGCCGCAGCCGGCGGAAAGCGTCCGCCTCGCCTACAAGCTCGATATCAACGAATTCCGCGGCCGCGAATCCGTGCAGCTGCTGGTGAGCTACCTGGAAGCCATCTAATGGGCGCAATCGATCTGTCGCTGCTGGCACTGTTCGTGCCCACTTTCTTCTTTGTCTCGGTGACGCCGGGAATGTGCATGACCCTGGCGCTGACCATGGGCATGAGCTACGGCGTGCGCCGCACCCTGTGGATGATGGTCGGAGAACTGGCGGGCGTGGCGCTGGTGGCGGTGTCCGCGGTGGCGGGCATCGCCGCGGTGATGCTCCAGTATCCGGCGGCCTTCCAGCTGTTCAAATACCTCGGCGGCGCCTATCTGGCCTGGCTGGGAGTCCAGATGTGGCGCGCGAGGGGCGGTATGGCGATGGTTCCGGCGGAAGAGGGCGAAGCGCCGGCTCCGCCGCGCCGCGCGCTGGCGACCCAGGGATTTGTGACCGCAGTGGCCAACCCCAAGGGGTGGGCGTTCTTTATTGCACTGCTGCCCCCCTTTCTGAACGACAGTTCCCCGCTGGCACCGCAACTGGCAATGCTGGTTGCTATTATTCTGCTGTTGGAGACACTATGCCTGTTGATTTACGCCACTGGCGGGAGCACCCTCAGCCACCTGTTACACCGTGGTGAAAATGTGCGCCTGGTAAACCGTATCGCCGGCACCCTGATGCTGGTGGTCGGAGGTTGGCTGGCTTTTGGTTGAACGGAGGAAGCCCGATTGATGAAAAAAACATACCTTTTACCGCTGCTGATCCTGGCGATAACCGCCTGCGACCAGGGAGAGCGCACGAAATCCGAAGCCGACGAAGCCGCAGCCGGCGACACCGCCGGACAGCCATCCGTCGAATCCGAGAAACCGGTGCGGCCGGAGGAATTGATCTGGGTGTACGAGGCGCGCGGCAGCCGTCAGTGCGAGGGCGGCGGTACCACCCTCGAGGAGAGCAGCGGGAAGCTGACCTCCAACGGTGTGGAGGTTCAGGAATCCCACTGCGGCGCCCGCACCGACCGCATGTACCCCGCTGTGTGCGGGGGACCCACCGGGGACATTCTCCTGCACCTGGTCAGCAAAAAATCCCTGGACGCGGCCCTGGAACTGGGTTTCGATCCGGCGGACCAGATCCAGTACGAGCGCGGGAACTGTCCCGACAATAGGTCCTGAAGCTCTCCTCACAAGATCCTGAACGGATCTTTGGTTGTACTGCTCGCCCCCCGGAGCTCGGAGAAGAGTACCGGAGCTTGATGCGAAGGCCCCGCTACCGGGAGCCGTTCGAGAAACATTTGCCGATGAGGCTGTTGAACGAACGGCTCCCGGTAGCGGGGCCGCCCAGGCCTTGGCTTAGTGTCAAAGGGGGTGAGCAGTTACCTTCGGTTTTTTTTATCTGCGCACCGCTGATTCTGGCTTGTGAGCGGACCACTTGACCTTCCCCTTGCGGTAATCTTTAACCTCCTGCACCGTAAGCAACACTGATGTGGGAGGTTTTATGAATATTTCCCAGGCGGCGCGGAAGTCAGGGCTGACCGCCAAGGCCCTGCGCTATTACGAGTCCATCGATCTCCTGGCCCCCGGGCGCTCGGAAAACGGCTACCGCGACTACAGCGAGCGGGACCTGGAGACGCTACGCTTTATCCAGCGCGCCCGCGCGGTGGGATTTGCCATCGACGAGGTGCGCGATCTGCTGGAGCTGCACCGCAACCCGACACGCCGCAGCCACGACGCCAAGCTGCTGGTGCGGGAGAAGCTGCAGCACGTCGAGGAGCAGCTGCGCAACCTGCGCGAAATGCGCGCGACGCTTCGGGTCCTGGCGGACAGCTGCGCCGGCGACGAGTCCCCGGAGTGCGCCATCCTGGACAACCTGGCGGGAGGTGATCATGGCTGATCCGTGTTGTTCCCCCAAAAAGGAGGCGGCCGAACCACAGATGGTGGAGCCGCACGCTTCCGCCTGCTGTGCCGACGAGCCCCACGGCCGTATCGACTGGTTGCTGTGGATCAGCCTGTCCCTGGTGGCGGTGCTCTACGCCAGCTACTGGGTGCTGGATTTCGCCGGGCTGCCGGAATGGCTTCACCATATGAGCGGCGGTGTGGTGGAGCTGGTGCACACCATGTGGTGGGGTGTGGCGGCGGGGGCGCTGTTTGTGGGCCTGCTGGCGCGGATTCCCCAGGGGTTGGTGATTTCGGTATTGGGTCGCGGCGGCAGTGTGCGGGGCCTGGTGCGCGCCACTCTGGCGGGTCTCTTTTTCGACCTCTGCTCCCACGGCATATTGATGGTGGGGATGCAGCTGTACAAACGGGGCGCCAGCCTGGGACAGGTGATGGCTTTCCTGATTGCCAGCCCGTGGAACTCCCTGTCGCTCACGGTGATCCTGATCGCGCTGATCGGCCTGCACTGGACTCTGCTGTTTATCCTCTGTTCCGCGCTGATCGCGCTGCTGGCGGGCTATCTGGCGGACCGGATGGTGGCGGCAGGCAGGCTGCCCGCCAATCCCAATGAGGTGCACCTGCCGGACGACTACGACTGGCGCGGGGAGGTGGCGGAACTCTGGGAACGGAGCGAATTGACCCCCAACAGTGTCGTGGGCCTGCTCTGGGAGGGTATTCGCGGTTCGCAGATGGTGGTGCGCTGGCTGCTGGTGGGCATTGTGCTGGCGGTGTTGGTGCGCGCCTTTGTGGACCCGGCGCTGTTCCAGCAGTGGTTCGGGCCCTCGCTGCTGGGGTTGGGCGCCACCCTGGTGGCCGCCACTGTGCTGGAGGTCTGCTCCGAGGGGGCCACGCCGTTGGCGGCGGATATCTTCAGCCGCGCGGCGGCGCCGGGCAACGCCTTCGCCTTCCTGATGGCCGGCGTATCCACCGACTACACGGAGCTGATGTCGATCAAGGACACCAGTGGCTCCTGGCGCATCGCCCTGGCGCTGCCACTGCTGACCCTGCCGCAGGTTATCGTTGCCGGGCTGTTGATGAACGGGTTCGGCACCTGACGCTTATACTCCCCTCTCCCCACCGGGG
>NZ_JBOFOC010000208.1:0-1872 GCF_051659245.1 Microbulbifer sp. | reverse complement strand
GGCATCGCCGCTGAGGACAAAACCTACGACGGCACCACCGACGCGACACTCAATGCGTCTGGCGCGGGCTTCACCGGCATGGTCGCCGGCGACACCCTCACCGTCGCCACGGCCAGCGGCGCCTTCGCCGACAAGAATGCCGGCAGCGACAAGACGGTCTCGATCAGCGGCCTGACTCTGGGCGGCGGCGACGCGGGCAACTACACCCTCGACAGCGACATCGCCACCACTACCGCCGATATCGACAAGGCGAGCATCGCCGCCATCACCGGCATCGCCGCTGAGGACAAGACCTACGACGGCACCACCGACGCGACACTCGATGCGTCCGGCGCGGGCTTCACCGGCATGGTCGCCGGCGACACCCTCACCGTCGCCACAGCCAGCGGCACCTTCGCCGACAAGAATGCCGGCAGCGATAAAATGGTGAATATCACCGGCCTGACCCTGGGCGGCGGCGACGCGGGCAATTACACCCTCGACAGCGATACCGCCACCACCAGCGCCGATATCGATAAGGCGGGCATCGCCGCCATCACTGGCATCGCCGCTGAGGACAAGACCTACGACGGCACCACCGACGCGACACTCGATGCGTCCGGCGCGGGCTTCACCGGCATGGTTGCCGGCGACACCCTCACCGTCGCCACGGCCACCGGCACCTTCGCCGACAAGAACGCCGGCAGCGACAAGACGGTCGCGATCAGCGGCCTGACCCTGGGCGGCGACGACGCGGGCAACTACACCCTCGCCGACGATACCGCCACCACCAGCGCCAATATCGACCAGGCCTCACTCACCCTCTCCACCGGTGATGTAACCAAGACCTACGACGGCACCACCGAAGCCGACGGCACGGCCACCGTCGTGGCCGGCGACTTGTTCGGCGACGACAGCCTCGCCGGCGGCAGCTTCGCCTTTACCGACAAGAACGCCGGCACCGGCAAGACGGTCACCGTCGCCGATGTCACGCTGAACGACGGCAACGGCGGCAACAACTACAGCGTCACCTATGCCGACAACACCACCAGTACCATCGACAAGGCCGCGCTCACCGTCACCGCCAACGACGCCAACAAAACCTATGACGGCCAGGCCTTCACCGGCGGCAATGGAGTGAGCTACGCCGGGTTCGTGGCCGGCGAAGACGAGAGTGTGCTCGGCGGCAGCCTCAGCTTTGGCGGCGACGCGCAAAACGCCGTGAATGCCGGCAGCTACAACCTCACCGCCGACGGCCTGGCGGCGGACAACTACGACATCAGCTATACCGGCGGAACCCTGACGGTCGACCAGGCGATCATCGCCAACATCACCGGTATCACCGCTGAGGACAAGACCTACGACGGCACCACCGCCGCGACACTCGATGCGTCGGGCGCGGGCTTCACCGATATCGTCTCCGGCGACACCCTCACCGTCGCCACGGCCAGCGGTGCCTTCGCCGACAAGAACGCCGGCAGCGACAAGACGGTCTCGATCACCGGTCTGGCCCTGGGCGGCGACGACGCGGGCAACTACACCCTCGCCGACGATACCGCCACTACCAGCGCCGATATCGACAAGGCCGCACTGACCGTCACCGCCAATGACGCCGACAAGACCTATGACGGTCTTGCCTTCTCCGGCGGCAACGGCGTTACCTACGACGGGTTTGTGGCGGACGAAAACGAGAGTGTGCTCGGCGGCGGCCTCAGCTTTGGCGGCACGGCGCAAGGCGCGGTGGATGCGGGCACCTATACCCTTACCGCATCCGGCTTTACCTCGAACAACTACGACATCGCCTACAACGACGGCACCTTGACCGTAAGCAGCTCGGTGTCGGCACCGGAGGACGCGATGATCAAGCAGACACTGGAGTTCGCCTCCAGCGCC
>NZ_JBOFOC010000207.1:0-4627 GCF_051659245.1 Microbulbifer sp. | reverse complement strand
ATGCCGATCGCGGCCATGGGCCGCTCCTACAGGGAGATTCGGAAATGATTTTACGGCGTGGCGGCGGCCGTCGGGCGGGGCGGTTTTGTTGGGTGCGCCTTGCGCACCATTCGGGGCTGGTGTGGGGCCGGGAGTCTTTGAGGTTTTTTTGGATGCCGATCGCGGCCATGGGCCGCTCCTACAGGGAGATTCGGAAATGATTTTACGGTGTGGCGACGGCCGTCGGGCGGGCGGTTTTGTTGGGTGCGCCGTGGGCACCATTCGGAGCTGGTATGGGGCCGGCAGCTTTTGAGGTCTTTTTCGGATGCCGATCGCGGCCATGGGCCGCTCCTACAGGGAGATTCGGAAATGATTTTACGGCGTGGCGGCGGCCGTCGGGCGGGCGGTTTTGTAGGGTGCGCCGTGGGCACCATTCGGGGCTGGTGTGGGGCCGGGGGTCTTTGAGGTTTTTTTGGATGCCGATCGCGGCCATGGGCCGCTCCTACAGGGAGATCCGGAAATGATTTTACGGTGTGGCGGCGGCCGTCGGGCGGGGCGGTTTTGTGGGGGGAGGGGAATCCGGCGGTTAGATGCTGACCGCCATCGGCTCCGCCACTTCCCGCGCCTTTCCCTCTCCAAAGAGACTCGACACCAGTTGCAGTGCAAACGCCATCGCCGTTCCCGGTGCCTGGCTGGTAATCAGGTTGTGGTCGCAGACCACCGGTTCGTCGCTCACGGATTTGGCCTGCTTCTGCAATTCTTCGCGGAAGCCGCTGTGGCAGGTGGCGCGGTAGTCTTTCAGTAAGCCGTGGCGGCCCAGGGCCACTGCGGGCGAAGCGCAGATGGCGCCCAGCCAGCGGTCGCTGCTCAGTTGTTCCTCCGCCAGCAGTATCAGCGCTTCACAGTCGTGAAAGTGCTCCGCGCCCGGTACGCCGCCGGGCAGGGCGATCAGGTCCCAGTCGGCTTCCGGAAGGTCGCGGAACAGGCGGTCCGCCTCGATGTGCACGCCGCGGGAAGCGCGGATGCGTTTTTCCGGCATCACCGAGGCCACGGTGACCTCGGCGCCGGCGCGGCGCAGCACGTCGATGATGGTGACCGCTTCGATTTCCTCGGAGCCCTCGGCGATGGGGACGAGTACTTTGTTCATGGTGGGTTTCTCCAGGTTATCAGGATTTCTTTGAAAATCGCGATTCTGTTGTAGGAGCGGGCCATGCCCGCGACAAATTTGTCGGGAACAAATTTGGACGCCGAAGGCACCCGGAGGATGAGCACCAGGGACAAATCCGCCGGGAGCGGAAAGGAAGATCGGCGTTGCCGATCATCAGATCCAGATTGACCAGAATAGCCGAATTACATTGGCGCCGAAACTGTAGGTGGGTTCCTCTCCCGGTGTTATGTCGCTGACGCCGCCATGCACCGTCACATCGCGGAAATTGTCGTAGTCGAACAGCATATAGTCCCAGTAGAGGTTGACGGTGTTCTTGCGGTCCAGCAGCGACCAGCGGTCCGGCAGCACGTAGGAGACGCCGATACCCACAGAGGTGTTGGCATAGTCGCTCAGCTCCTTGTCGCGGGCGCGGAAACTGGTGGCGTTGAGGTAGGGGAAGAGGTCGCTGTAAAAGTCCGCCCCGGACTGCTTGTAGAAACGCAGCTTTCCTTCCAGTATCCACTGGTCCTTTTCTTCCAGCGGATGGGTGTAGCGGAATTCGATATTGTCGGCGCGGATGCCCCAGCTGTCGGCGTAGTAGCGGTACTCGCCCTTGATCGCCGCGCGGTAGGGCAGGCGGTATTTCGCGCGGATCGCCACCGCGTCGCTATTGCGGGTGGTGGGGTAGAACTCCGGCTGGTAGCTGAAGCCGGTGCCGGAATCCGGGTCCAGGAAGCGCACGCTGCGGTAGGGATTGTTGAGAAAGCCCTCGTCGGAGACGGTTTCCACGCTCAGTTCGGCGATCAGCTTTTGCGTGAGTATCTGGTTCCAGTTCAGGGAGTAGCGCCGGTGTTCCGCCTGTGCGGCGAAATTGTCGTCGCCGTTGCGGAAGACGTCGTCGCTGCCGTAGCTGACCCGCAGGCCCAGGGTGCTGAGGTCGCCGAAGAAATCCTGGCTGATGCCGAAGGATACCGTCTCCGCCTGGTAGTCGTTTTCCGAACTGTTGGTGTAGCCCAGGCTCAGGGTGGTTTTGTCCACCAGGTAGTCCGCGCCCAGGGAGTATTCGTCCCGCTGCTCGGAGTAGCGGCTGGCGGTGGCCTCCACGTCGATGGAGGCACCGGAAATCATGTCCACGTAGTAATTGGCGGAGAGGGAAAGGGAATTGCCGACGTTCTTGCGCACCAGCACCGAGGGGCCGTCGATGGTTACGCCGCCGCCGCTGTAGGAGTGGTACATGGTGTCGGCGCGCTCTTCCGGCAGTACCGCGGCGCCGGCGGCGAGGGGGAAGAACATCCAGGCCCACAGCAGCCATGTAGGAGCGGGGGGGCGGCCATCCGCCCATGCCCGCGACAAAAAGGAGGTCCATCGAAATTGATCAGTTACAGCCACAACCGCCTCCGCTGCCACCCTCGGCGCCGCGGGCCGCCTCGCGGGCTTCGTACACGTGGTTCATATAGCCGGCGGCCACCGGGTCCCGCTCGAAGCCCATGATCGGATCGGCCAGGTAGTGCCGCTCGTAGGGTTGCACCCACGGCGTTACGGTGCAGCCCTGCAGGAACAGCAGGCCGGCGGCGACGGATAGCAGCAGTAGTGGACGGGACATGGCTCTACTCCCGGATCAGTTCCTTGATGACTTTTTTGTAGGCGGCCTCGTCGCCGTCGCGGAATCCGCGGTGCACATGGCGGATCTTGCCGTCGCGGTCAATAAATACCGAGCTGGGCATGGCGTCCACGCCGAACAGCTTGCTCACCTCGCCTTTGCTATCGAACAGGACGGGGAAGTCCACCGGGATCTTGCCCAGCATCTGCTCCGCGTCGGCGCGCTTGGAATCCACGTTCACGCCCCAGACCTGGAAACCGGCGGCTTCATAGCGCGCGTTCAGTTCGTCCAGCAGCGGCATTTCCTGGCGGCAGGGGCCGCACCAGGAGGCCCAGAAATTCAGCATGATCACTTTTCCGCGCTGTTCCGCCAGGCGCAGGTTGTCACCCTTGTTGGAGGCCAAAGTGAAATCCGGGGAGGGCTCGGCGGCCGCAGCCAGTTGTGTGGAAAACGCCAGTAAAATGGTGGTCAATAAACGGATCATGAAAAAATCCCTCTAACTAAAAGTAAATGGAAATGCCGAGTTGGGCGGACAGATTGTTGGTGCTCTGCGCCTCGCCGAAAATCTCGTGCTCGAAAATATGGTCGCGGACATCCAGGCGCAGCGCCAGCCAGTCTTTGGTCAGCACCCGCACGCCGGCACCGACGTTGTAGGTGAAATGTTCCTCGTCGGCAAAGGCCGTGCTGCCGATACCGCCGATCAGGTACAGGTTGCTGTTCAGCGCCCAGCGGTCGAACAGGAAGTATTCACCGGGAAACAGGTTCCAGGCCAGCGAGAGGTTGTAGTAACTGAGTTCCCGCTGCTCGTCGGTGAGCAGCGGCGCCGAGCCGCTGAGACGCTCGAAACTGGATTCCCCCAACTCCGTCTGCCCGTAGGCGGCCTCCATAAAAACGTCCTCGTTGATATGGTAGGCAAGGGCGGCGCCGTACAGCGGGTTGGAGCCGAAATCCTCCACATTCATCACGCCGCCGGCAAAGAGGGTGATCTCGAAATTCTCGCTGTCGATCTGCGCCTCGCGGATTTCCCGCCGCTCCAGATCCGGGGAGATAATTTCGCCGAGGATATCGTCATCCTCTTGCGCCCAGGCGGCGGAAGCCAGCAGGGACGCGGCGATAATTACAGAAAAACGTCGAAACCCAGTTTCCACTCCACTATCTCCTGATTATTTTCCCGCGAAGTGAGCAGGTAGTGATTGGCCAGCTCGGCGCGCAGTGCAAAGCGCCGGGAGAGGTGCGTTTTTATTCCCACCCCGGTGAGCATCGCCGTGTCCCGCCGATCCTCGGTGGCCACGATGGTGGCGTTGGGCGAGGTGATATTGACCCCGGTGCCCAGCATAAAGTAGGGCGACAGCCGCCAATCGGGGAACGGCTGGTGCACCACTGCCACCTGGTAGGTCCGGCTGTCGGAAAACTCGCCCACCGCCTGGGTCGCGCGCAGTTCCGCGGAGATATTCGCGGTAAATCGGTAGCCGAGGGTCATCCCCAGGGAACTGGCGCCGTCGAAGTCGCCGTAGCTGAATCCCAGGTGGAAATCCTGGGTGCGGTAGTCGCGGTAATCCGGCACCGGCAGCACCACCTGCTCGTCGTTCTCGCCGTAGATTTCCCCCAGGTCCGCGATGCGCACCCAACCGGTGATTCCCCTGCGGGTCGACACCTTGACCCAGTCGGTGCGCCGCTTGAGCAGCCAGAGGGTCTCGCCGTATTCCAGTGCGTGAAAAATCGGGTAGCCGCGGCCCGGGCCGGTGTACATATCCACGTAGGGGGAGCCCACGGTGACTTTTTCGGCGTCGTCCGGCGGGGATTGTGCCGCGGCGGTACCGCACAAGAGCAGCGCCATGCAGACAAAATAAAAATGGGCGAGAGCACGCAATTGCTTACTCCACCGGACTCTATTCAGGCAC
>NZ_JBOFOC010000206.1:0-27036 GCF_051659245.1 Microbulbifer sp. | reverse complement strand
GAACCACAGATCGCGGCCATGGGCCGCTCCTACAGGGAAACCGCTTTAGGGTTACCACAGCCACTATGAAGGACATTCTCAAATCGGAAAAGCTGCACGGCGTCTGCTACGAAATCCGCGGCCCGGTCATGGAGGCGGCCTACCGCATGGAGGAAGAGGGCCACCGCATCTTCAAGCTGAATATCGGCAACCCGGCCCCCTTCGGTTTCGACGCCCCGGATGAGATTATCCAGGATGTGATCCACAACCTGTCCCAGGCCCAGGGCTACGTGGAATCCAAGGGCCTGTTCGCCGCCCGCAAGGCCATTATGCAGGAGTGCCAGACCCTGGGCATCGAGGGTGTGGACATCGACGATGTCTACCTGGGCAACGGCGTCTCCGAGCTGATCTCCATGGCCACCCAGGCACTGCTCAACAACGGCGACGAACTGCTGCTGCCGATGCCCAACTATCCCCTGTGGATGGCCGCCACCAACCTCACCGGCGCACACCCGGTGCTTTACCGCTGCGACGAACAGGCGGACTGGCTGCCGGATATCGACGATATCAAGGCCAAGATCACCCCGCGCACCCGCGGCATCGTGGTCATCAACCCCAACAATCCCACCGGCGCCGTGTATCCCCGCGCGCTGCTGGAGGAAATTGTAGAACTCGCACGGGCGCACGACCTGGTGATCTTCGCCGACGAGATCTACAGCAAGATCCTCTACGACGACGCGGAGTTCACCCCCCTGGCCAAACTGGCGGAGGATGTACTCTGCCTGAGCTTCAACGGTCTCTCCAAGTCCTACCGGCTGGCGGGCTTCCGCTCCGGCTGGATGATTGTCAGTGGCGCCAAGCACCGCGCCCGCGGCTTCCTGGAGGGCATGGATATCCTCTCCTCCATGCGTCTGTGCGGCAATGTACCGGCGATGTTCGCGGTGCAGACGGCCCTCGGCGGCTACCAGAGCATCAACGACCTGGTGCTCCCCGGCGGCCGCCTGCGAGAGCAGCGGGACCTGGCCTGCCACATGCTGAACGATATCCCCGGGGTCAGCTGTGTCAAACCCAGCGGGGCCATTTACCTGTTCCCGAAACTGCACCTGGACAGGCACCGCATCGACGACGACGAACACTTCGTGCTGGAATTCCTGCGTCAGGAAAAAATCCTGCTGGTGCAGGGCAGCGCCTTCCACTGGGACGCGCCGGACCACCTGCGCATCGTCTTCCTGCCCCGGGTCGACGACCTGTCCCACGCCATCGGCCGCCTGGGGGAATTCCTGGAGCGCTACTCAGCCCGATGATGGACGATCTGCATATCCACGACTTTTACAAAGACGCCGGGCGGATACTGCTGGCGCTGTACAACCAGTTCCCCGCCCCGGCCACCGTCTATGTGGAAGACATTGCCGGGCCGGACACCCCGGACGAGTTCGGGCTGCATTCCCCCCGCCACTTGGCCTGCCTCGGGGCGCTCAGCTGGCTGAAGCAGTACGGCTATATCCACTTCTCCCAACTGGTGCGCCAGGAGGCGGTGGAGGAAGCGGTGCTGAGCCACCGGGGATTTTTGCTGCTGGTCAGCCGGGACGGCGGCGGCCAGAGCAATGCAAAGTTGCTGCACGATACGGTGCGCGACGGTTCCTCGCCGCAGTTGCAGGAACTGATGGAGCATTTGATGCGGGAGTTTCACACCCTGTAGGAGCGGGCCGTGCCCGCGATCGAACTATCTTCGTAGTGCAGACCGGTCGCGGGCATGGCCCGCTCCTACAAGGTGTCGGGGAACGTTTTCAGCGCCGCGTCCGCGTCTCGATCGGGAAAATCCGGACTCTATGGAGCGTTTGATGCGGGAATTTCACACCCTGTAGGAGCGGCGGGGCGGCCATCCGCCGTGCCCGCGATAGGCCTCGCTACGTAGCAAAGTCCGATCGCGGGCATGGCCCGCTCCTACAAGGTATCGGGGAAAGATGCCGTCGGGGGAAAAAGTGCCGGGGAACGTTATTTGCGGAATTTGACGTGCAGCATCTTCAAGGCCGCATCCGGGTCGCGGTCGGGAAAATCCGGATTCTGCGGCAGGCGCTCCACCACCTCATAGCGGCTGTCCGCCCGCCCGATCAACTCGCGGAAATGCGCTTCGCTGTGGCGCGGCGAGTTGAGCACCACCAGCAGGTCCGCCTCCTGTGCCAGGCAACCGGGCAGTTGCTTCAATAGTTTTTCGTAATTCTCGTTCACATCGAAGCGGCCCTTCTGCCGTGTGGGCGGATCGACGACCGCCAGTTGGAAGGGCCCGCGGCGGTCGAAGCGGTTGAATTCGCGCAGGGCATCCAACTGCAGAAATTTGATTCCCTTCAAAGGCAGCTTGTTGAACAGGTGATTTTCCCGGCCGCGCTTGAGCACGCCGCGATTCACATCGATATTCACTACCTCCACTTCGCCGGCGGCGCGCGCCACCGCGGAAAAGGCGCAGGTGAAGGCGAACAGGTTGAGCAGTTTGAGGCCGCCTTCCCCGCCGGCGCGCTCCCGTACCCGCTGCTCCAGCCATCGGCGCCCGGGCTCGATATCGAGGAAGAAACCCACGTTCTGCCGCGCGAAGGTCAGCGGAAATTTGAGATCGCCGCGGCGCGCCACCGGTTCCATCACCGGCTGGCCGCAGGGCCAGTCCACCGGTGCGCCCGGCAGGTAGCGGCGCTGCGTTGCCAGGCCGAGATAGCCGCGGGGCTCAGCCAGTTGCCAGAGCTGCTCGCACAGCTCCGCCTCCCTCTCCTGTTCTTCGAAAAAGGTAACCAGCAGCGCCGGGGAAAAGCTGTCCACGCAAACCTGCTCCAGCCCCGGATAACAGCGGCCGCGGCCGTGAAACAGGCGCCGGCTGTCCGCGCCCGCCTCCGCCAGCTTTGCTCCCACTTGCGCCAACAAGCTGTCCCAACTCACCATCTTACCCCACCAATGCGTTGTAGGAGCCTGCTTGCAGGCGATAAGTGCGGGCGAGAAACTCGGTGTCGCCATCCATGGCGCGACCCAGCGCGTTCGATCCGGCCCCGGCCTCGCCATCCCTGGCGAGTCGCCAAAACACGCACAAAGCTGCGCTTTGTTAACGCGCGCTTTGGCCCTGCAAGCAGGCTCCTACAGGGAAAAGTTTCCATCATTAAAGGTTTCCGTTACTGAGCGGGTAAAGAATCGCATCCCGGTAACCGGTGATCACGCGGATAAAGCCGCTCCAGCTCTCGTCCAGGGCCGCGTCGCCGCTGTCGATCAACAGCGGGCGGCCATTCAGTTCGGTAATCTTGGTCTTGGTGGCCACAGCCACCAGGTTGTCCCGGCCCACCGCGCGCAGCACCGCGGGGGAGAACTGCTGGTTGCCGCGGCCGATCAGGTGGCCCTGGCCGCCGATGGCGGTGAGGATGATTTTTGCCGGTCCCTGGTGTTCGGCGAGCGCCCCCTCGATATCCGCCGCACTCACATCCGCGGCAATCACCTCGCCCCCGCGCAGCAGGTCCACCCCCAGCAGGGTGCCCTCGCGGCCCATCTCCCCGAGTATCGCCAGGGTGGTGGAGCCGGGGCCAAAGATATAGAGGGTGTCCGGGTCCAGTTCCTCCACCACCTCCGCGGCGATATCCGCCACCGCCAGTTCCTCCACCTCGCGGCCGGCATTTTTCACCGCCTGCAGGAAATGTCCCTCTTCCGGCGCCAGCAATTCGCCGTAGTAGCGGGTGCTCACCCGGCCCTCGCGGAAGGATTTCTCGTCGATATCGCGCACTTCCCGCTCACGCAGGTCCACCAGTTGCCCGGCCATCAGCCGCCGCAGCACCTCGCCACCGGCCCTGGGGGAAATCGCGAAGCAGGCGGAGTGCATCTTCACCCCGGCGGGAATACCCAGCACCGGGAAATCGCTGCCCAGGGCATTGACCATATTGCGCGCGGTGCCGTCGCCGCCGGCGAAGATAATCAGGTCCGCGCTGGCGTCGCGGATCGCCCGCGCGGCGCGCTCGCTGTCCTCTGGGATGGAGGGTTCGGTCGGGGCCCCGCCCACCACGGTCGCCCGAAAGCCCAGGTCCCGGGCCACCGTTTCTCCCATGGCCCCGGAGAAGCAGAGGATCTCCAATTGATCACGAAACGGCTGCAGAGCCTCCAGCGCCGTGGCCGCGCGCTTCTGCGCCTGGGGCTCGGCGCCGGCGGCCAGGGCCTGCTCGACGGTTTTCGCGCCGTCGCTGCCCTTGAGCCCCGCCGGGCCGCCGACGCCGGCCCAGGGGTTGATGATCAGTCCGAGCCTCTTGAGTTTCACTGCAGCCCCAGTATCGCCAGTTGGCGCCGTTCGTCTTCGCTGAGGGCGGCGTCTTCGATTCGGTAGTGGGAGAACTCCAGCCGCTCCGGGTATTCCCGGCGCAGCTGGTCGAAGGCTTTCGCCATCGGCAGAGGGCCCCGCGCGGCAGCGCGCAGGCGCTGGTCGTCGGTGCGGGGGTCGTAGATTTGCAGCAGCAGGTCCGGGACTCGGGACTCGGGACTCGGGACTCGGGAACGGAGGGCTAATGTCTCTGTAGGAGCGGTCCGGCCGGGAGCGGCCCATGGCCGCGATCGGCCTTGCGGATCTTCCAAACGCTGATCGCGGCCATGGGCCGCTCCTACAGGGGGCGGTAATTCCACAACACCGAGTCCCGAGTCCCGAGTCCCGAGTCCCGATCTATCCAACGCCTCCCGCACCATCCGCGTCCCCGCCAGCTTGCCGTCCAGGCTGTACCCGGCGATATGCGGCGTGCCGATATCCACCAGTTCCAGCAATTCGGTATCGATATCCGGCTCGTTTTCCCAGACGTCCAGTACCGTCCGGATGCGCTTGCCGCGCCGCAACTCCCTCAGCAGCGCGCGATTGTCCACCACCGCGCCGCGGCCGGCGCTGATCAACACCGCGCCCTGCCCGATTTGCGCCAGCTGTTCGGCGCCGATCAGGTGCAGGCTGGGGTGGGGCCCGCCTTTGACCAGCGGTGCGTGCAGGCAGATCACCTCCTGGCGCAGTACGGTTTCCAGGTCCGCACTGTCGGGATTGTCCGGCAGCCAGGGGTCGTAGACGGCGCAGGGGATGCCCAGCGCGCGCAGGCGCCGCTGCAGCAGGCCGCCCACATTGCCGCAACCGACGATGCCGAAGCGGCGCCCCTCTTTATTATTGAGCCGCGGCGCCCAGTCGACTCCCAGCGCCGCGAGCGCGCAGAAGACGTATTCCACCACCGAGTTGGCGTTGCAGCCGGGGGCGGCGCTCCAGGCGATGCCCCGGGCTTCCAGCCAGTCCGTATCCAGGTGATCGGTGCCGATGGTGCAACTGCCCACAAAACGCACCGGGGTGTCGGCCAGCAGCGCCTCGTCCACCCGGGTGACGGAGCGAACCAGCAGGATATCCGCATCCTTTAACTGCCCGCGCTCCAGGCCGCGCCCGGGGACGCGCACTATCTCGCCCAGGTCGGAGAAGGTTTCCTCCAGCGCCGGGATATTCTCATCGGCGACTATCTTCAGTCCGCTCACACCGCCTCCATTTCCACTGACGCCAGGCGTCGGATTTTGCCATTCAGGCCGCCGATACCGAATTCCTCCGCCAGGGCGCAGGCCAGCCCGATATCCGGCTGCTTCCAGACCAGAGCCCCTGCGCCGATATCCAGCGGCACATATTCTTCCAGGCTGGCCAGGCGCCGGGCCAGCCGGATCTGCGCCGCGTGTTCCTCAAGCCGCTCTGCAATACCAGCGGCGCCGCGCAGGGGCAGCGCCGCCACTTCCCGCGGCCGGGCGAGCAGGGATTCCACGTCGCCGAAGGTCTCCAGCAGGCGCGCGGCGGTCTTGCGCCCGATGCCGGGCACACCGGGGATATCGTCGCTGCTGTCGCCCACCAGGGCCAGGTAGTCGGCGATCTGCACCGGCCGCACGCCGAATTTGGCCAGGATATCGGCCTCCCCCATTTGCTTGTCCGCGGCGAAGTCCCAAAGCGTGGCGGCGCCTCTGGCCAGCAACTGGCCCAGGTCCTTGTCGCGGCTGACGATCACCGGGCGCTGCCCGGCGCAGATGCGGGTCAGGGTGGCGAGGATATCGTCCGCCTCGAAGCGCTCGCTGGCGAAACTGGCGATGCCCAGGGCCTCCGCCATCTCCCGGCAGGCCGCCAGCTGGAAAGCCAAAGCCTCGTCCGGCAGGGCGCGGCTGCACTTGTAGTCCGGGTAGAGTTCGTTGCGAAAGCAGCTGCCCAGGGATTCGTCGAAGGCGCAGGCGATTGACGCCGGTCGCCGCGCCAGCAACTCCAGCAGGAAGTTGCTAAAGCCGTAGACCGCCTCGGTGGCATAGCCGGAGCGGCTCACCCAGTTGGGCGGCAGGGCGAAATAGTAGCGGAAGATATAGACGGAGGCGTCAATCAGATAGGTGGCGCTCATGCCAGCTCCGCCAGTTGGTAGTGCCGCGGGTCCATCGGGTCCGGCCGCCCGAACTCCCGTGCCAGGGCCAGGGCGAATCCCCGGGCCCGGCTGTTCATCCCCTCCTCGCAATACTTCCGCACCTGCCGCCAGATACCCTCCTTGAAGGCGTCGCTGGGGCCGAGGCCGCTGTGCAGGTTGTCGGCGCTGGCGCGGAACCGCAGGCCGCAGGCGCGGGCGAAGATCCACTCCAGCGCCTGGGGCTTCACTTCCACCCGCTCGAACTCCCGCTGCTGCTCAGCGCTGCGCCCGTCCGGGGCGTACCAGTAGCCGTAGTCCGGCAGCAGACGCCGCCGCTCCCCGGCCACGCACCAGTGGGCCGCCTCATGCAGGGCACTGGCCGGGTAATCCCGGGTGAACTCGATGCGATGGTGCGGACACGCCGCTCCCGCCGGCCGGTAGTAGGGCTCCTCGAAGCCGCCGCACAGGCGGGTATTGAGTGCAGCGGCAAAACAGCGGTTGAACACCCCGGCGATACGCTCCGTGACTGGGTGTTCCGCTTCGGTAATGGATAGGGCTGGCAAGGTTTGCTCCGGCGTAGAAATCAGCGCGGGCAAACTATACCAGCGCCACCATTGTGATCAAAAGCCAGGCCAGCGATAACCAACCGATCTAAGAGGCGAGTTGTATTTCGGTAAACCAGCATATACCTTTAGTCACAGGGAACCTGGAACAGGCCCCCACCCGGTCCCGGGTTCCCCAGGGGGGGAATAAGCAGTTCAACGCCCTCCTGTACCACAACCGGCCCTGCAAGGAGGTGCTCTATGACCGACCACAGCGTCAGCAACGTGGTTGACCTCTTCACCGGCGAGCCGATCGAAACTTCTGCGAGCAGGCGCTTCATCCGCCTTTCGCCGGAGCTAGACGGCTTGGAAATGCTCTACTCCAACAGCTCCAGCGGCTCTGACCTCTACAGCCTGAAAATCCTGTGCTGGGGCCTCAAAGCGAATGGCGAGGTCGTCGGCCTCGTTCCCTGGTTGAATGCCATCGTCCCCTGCCCGGACATCAAGGACCCCTTGGACGGGCGCTTCGAAGGCTACTACGATCCAGGCATCGAGGAGATCTTCCACGATGCTCCCATCCACAAAATCGTCGAATTGGAGACGGCGGCGGAGTATTTCGAGTTTGAAAACAGCCGGGCCGAGGAAGTGATGCAGGAGATCCCCGATACCATCGGCACCCACGGGGTGTTTATGGACGCCCAGCGGGAAAACCTCACGCTCACCGAGGTCGTCAGCTGGCGGTTGTATGCCAACGGCGATATTCACGGCATGCTGATCGACCACGACAATGTGGAAACCACGCCGGTGTTACCCGGCGATCACTGCCTCTATCCGGCACAGGAGGCGGAGGGTTTTCGCTACTTCTTCCAGCACCACATCGCCAACAAGATCAAATCCGAGGACCCGGAAGCGCTGGCTGCCATTGCGGCGCTGGTGACTTCTCCTTAACCGTGGTGCCCTCCCCATGCGCGGGAGGGGTCCAATCACTCCGTAGGAGCCTGCTTGCAGGCGAACCGTGCGAGCAAGCCTTGAGTTGCCATCCATGGCGAGGCAAAGGTGCTTTCGATTCAGCCCCGGCCCCGCCATCCCTGGCGGGTCGCCAAACCGCGAACAAAGCTGCGCTTTGTAAACTCGCGGCTTGGCCCTGCAAGCAGGCTCCTACAAAGCAATCTGCCACCGCGGTTATTCGGCCTTCTTGATCCAGTAGATAAACTCGTCGTTTTCCTCCGCGTGCTGCACCAGTTCGTAGCCGAGGAACTGGCAGAACTTGGGCACGTCCCGCTGGGTGGAGGGATCGGTGGCAATCATTTGCAACACCTCGCCGGGGCCCACTTTGCGCACCGCTGTGTGCAACATCATGACAGGCTCCGGGCACAGGAGGCCGCGGGCATCCAATATATGATCTGACTTCATGGGGGCCATTGTCCGGGATTTTCCCAACACCGTCATCTTATTTGCCGCTATGCGCGGCCAATTTGCCTATCTGCAGAACCGACAGTCCGGCTAAAATTCCCAAACCCAACCCAAGAAGAGTGGAAAATGATTTACGTCTTGATCGAGCGGGAAATTGCCGAGGATATGGAGAGTACCTACGAGGAGACGGCGCGCCAGCTGCTGACCCGCGCCTACCGCACCGTGGGATTTATCGAGGGGCACACCTATCGCGCGCAGGACAATCCACTGCGCCGCTTCACCCTTTCCAAGTGGCAGTCGGCACTGCATTGGCAGCACTGGTATACCAGTGAGGAACGGCGCGCGCAGATGGCACTGCTGGCTCCCCTGCTGGCCGCCGAGGAGCGCATTACGATCCTGGAAAACGCAGATTCTTAACCCCACGAACTTGTTCGCCGGGTTAAGAATCTACGGCACAAGGATGCGCCATCGCCGACCGCAGGCCGGCCGATCAAGTAGATCAAGGATAATCTATTTGATCACCGAGGTAACAAAATCCGCCGCAGCAGTAGCCGCCGCCTGCCAATGCTGTTCCCGGCTAAAGCCGCTGGCACGCCGCGATTTGAAATCGTGATCGCCGTCGGCCAGCCATTCGAAACGGATGGAATCCGGCAACCGGTAAGCGGCCACCTCGTCGAAATTGCCGAGGGGGTCCCGGGTTCCCTGCACAAACAGCGCCGGGCACTCAAGGGAATAGAGATGCCCGGTGCGCAGCTTCTCCGGCTTGCCTCGGGGATGGAAGGGATAACCCAGGCAGACCAGTCCGCCGATGCGACCCTGCCGATATTCGTCCGTGGCCAGCAGACTCGCCACCCGCCCACCCAGGGACTTGCCGCCGATAAACAGTGGAAGCCTCTCCCTTTCCGCGGCCAGCTCCAGGATCTGTTCCCGGTAGCAGTCCAGCAACACTTCCATTTTGTTGGGCGGCCGCTTGCCCCCGCCGCTGCGACGCTCGGCCATATAGGGGAATTCGAAGCGCAGCACCTCGATACCCCGCGCACAGAGACCGGCGGCAATCGCCTGCATGAATTCGCTGTCCATGGGCGCACCGGCGCCGTGGGCGAACAGGAAGCGCGCCGCGGCCTTCCCTGCCGGGCGGTCGACCAGCATTTCAGTCATCTTCGGGAAGGTCCCGCGCCAGCACCAGGTTGACCGATTCCTCCCCCGGCTCGAACCAGATCACCACCTCGCCGGACTGCAGCTGCCGGCGCAGGCTGGCCACCTTGTCCTCCAGGCTCGCCTCCCGCTCGCCGTAGTCGGTGCCGTCGCGGGTGGCGTATTCCTCGAGGAGGTTCTGCAGGGTGCCGGGGTCCAGTTGTGGGTAGGGAATCTTCATAGTGGTCGGTGGGATGGCCAGTGGCTAAAAACGGCTATTCTAACCGCCAACCACCGGCCACTCACCACTTCACCACTACTCAGCGGCGGGTTTGCGGAAACGCAATGTCATACGGTCGCTCTCGCCGATCGCCAGGTACTTGTCCTTGTCCTGGTCGCCCAGGCCCAGAGACGGCGGCAGGGTCCACACGCCTTTCGGGTGGTCGGCGGTGTCTTTCGGGTTGGCGTTGACCTCGCTGGTGGCCTCCAGTTCAAAGCCGGCCTTCTTCGCCAGTTCAACCACGTAGTCCTGGGTCATATAGCCGCTCTTCATCATATCCTCGCGGCTGGTGCCCGGCTTGGCCCGGTGCTCCACCACACCCAGCACACCGCCGGGCTTCAGCGCGGCAAAGAAGGTCTCGAAGGCTTTCTGCTCGTTGTCGCCGCGCATCCAGTTGTGCACGTTGCGGAAGGTGAGCACCGCGTCGGCGCTGCCGGCGGGCGCAATCTCGCTGCCGCCGGCGGGATCGAAGGCGGTCAGGCGGATACCGCCGTAGACCTTTTCGTCGGCGGCAATCTTCTTCTCGAAGGCGGTGAGGGATTTGCGGAAGTAATCGGAGCTGGTATCCGCGGGGAAGTGAGCGGCGTAGAAGGTGCCCTTTTCCATCAGGTAGGGGGCGAGGATTTCCGTGTACCAGCCGCCGCCGGGCCAGATCTCCACCACTGTCATATCCGGCTCGATACCCAGGAATTCCAGCGTCTCCGCCGGGTGGCGGTACTGGTCCCTCTCCGCATAGGCGGGAGTGCGGTGGTCGCCGCCGATCGTCGATTTCAGGTTGGCGGCCTGGGCGGTACCGGCAATCATTGCGGAGCACAGCAGTGCTCCCAGCCATTTTTGCATTTTCATAGAGTCTCCATTTTTATTGATTATGAATCCAGTTTCGATTCCACACTGTCGATCTTATCCTGCAGGGACTGCGAGCGGTCGGTACGGGTTCCCAGTTTCAGGCAGCCCGATGGAGTTATCAGGTAAAGCGCCAGTCGCTACAATGCAGCACAGTGTAACCACACCCCGCAGCTAAGGAATACCCCATGCAACAGCATCTCGTAATCTCCCTGATCAGCGACGACAAGCCCGGCGTAGTCGAAAAACTCTCCGCCGCGGTGGCGGAAAACGGCGGCAATTGGGAGGACAGCCGCATGGCGCACTTCGCCGGCAAGTTCGCCGGTATCCTGCGCGTCAGCGTACCCGCGGACGCCGGCCAGGGGCTGCGGGAGGCCCTGGAAGCTCTCGCCGATGAAGGTTACAGGATTCAGGTCGAGGAGTCGCTGGCGGTGGCAGGCGGCCCCCTCCAGATCCTAAAGCTGAAGCTGGTGGGCAACGACCGCCCCGGCATAGTGCGGGAGATCTCCCGTGCCCTGGCCGCGCGCCAGATCAATATGGAGCAGTTGGAAACCGGCTGCAGCAGTGTGCCCGGCAGCGGCGAGCCGCTGTTTACCGCCGAGTGCACCATCGGCGTGGCGGAAGATATGGATCTCGACGGCCTGCGCGACGAATTGGACGAGATCGCCGACGAGCTGGGGGTGGAGATCGACTGCGAGGAGACTTCGCCCCCGCAACTGTGAAATAATCCGCAACCCCACTCTACTGTGGGAGCCAGCCCTGCTGGCGATAAACCGGCGGAGCAAAACATCGCCGCATTCACCTGCCAGGCAGGCTCCCACAGCGCGGTTGCATTATTTCCCTGTCAATGTTCAAAATCGTCCTCTACCAACCGGAAATCGCCCCAAACACCGGCAATATCATCCGCCTCTGCGCCAATACCGGCGCCGAGCTGCACCTGATCGAGCCGCTGGGCTTCGCCATGGACGACAAGCGGCTGCGCCGCGCCGGGCTGGATTACCGCGAGTACAGCCGCGTGGAGCGCCACCGGGACTGGCAGACCTTTGTGGATGCGGAGCAGCCCGCGCGGGTGCTGGCGCTGTCCACCAAGGGCCGCCGGAACCACGCGGAGATAGACTATCGGCCCGGCGACGCCATCGTCTTCGGCCCCGAGACCCGCGGCCTGCCGGCGGAATTCCTCGCCCGCGTGGGCGCGGAGCAGACGCTGCGCATCCCCATGCGCGCCGACAGCCGCAGCCTCAACCTCTCCAACGCCGCCGCCGTGGTCGTCTACGAAGCCTGGCGGCAGCTGGGATTTCCCGAAGCGCAATAAAGATTGACCATGCACGCACCGATCGGACTCTTTTACGGCTCCAGCACCTGCTACACGGAAATGGCCGCGGAGAAAATCCGCGAGCGCCTCGGCGCCGAGTGGGTGGACCTGCACAATATCGCCGATGGCGATATCGCCGCAGTGGAGAACTACGACTTCCTGATTTTCGGTATCCCCACCTGGGATTACGGCGAACTACAGGAAGACTGGGAAAACTGCTGGGACGAGCTGGCCCAGCTCGACCTGCACGGCAAGACAGCGGCCCTGTTCGGCCTCGGCGACCAGGAGGGCTATCCGCAGTGGTTCCAGGACGCTCTCGGCTACCTGCATGCGCAGGTGGTGACCCTGGGCGCCCGGGCGGTGGGCTACTGGCCCGCGGAGGGTTACCAGTTCGAGGAATCCAAGGGACTGACGGAGGACGGCAGCCGGTTTGTCGGCCTGGCCCTGGACGAGGAAAACGAGTTCGAGCTCTCCGACGAGCGCATCGACCAGTGGTGCGCCCAGGTGATGCGTGAATTCGGTTTGAGCCAGTGAGCAAAGACAAACTTCACGCGGATATCGAGTGGCGCGACGACGGCCAGCCCCTTTCCCGCGCCTTCGACGATATCTACTTCTCCAACACGTCCGGGCTGGAAGAGAGCCGCTACGTCTTCCTGCAACAGAACCGGCTGCCCGAGCGCTGGGCAGAACTGCCGGAAGGCGCCGGTTTTACCATCGGCGAAACCGGCTTCGGCACCGGCCTGAATTTTCTCGCCGCCTGGCAGCTGTGGCTGGACACAGCGCCAACAGACGCCCGCCTGCATTTCATCTCGGTGGAAAAATACCCCCTCCACAGCGCAGACCTGCAACGCGCCCTCGACCTCTGGCCGCAGCTTCAGCCGCTGGCCGGGCAGCTATTGCGGGATTACCCGCCCCTGCTCGCCACCGGCGTGCACCGGTTGCACTTCGGCCGTGTCTGCCTGACCCTGGTGATCGGCGAGGCCAGCGAAGCGCTCCGCTCCCTGCGCCTGGAGGACGAGCGCCGCGACCGGCTTGTCGACGCCTGGTTCCTGGACGGTTTCGCACCGGCCAGGAATCCCGCCATGTGGACACCGGAACTGTTCGGGAATATGGCCGCGCTCAGCAAACCGGGCGCCACTTTCGCCACCTTTACCTGCGCGGGCCTGGTCAAGCGCGGACTGAAGGGCGCCGGTTTTGGGCTGGAGAAGGTGCCCGGCTACGGGCGGAAGCGGGAAATGTTGCGAGGGCAGTTGGAAAAGACCAAGGAGGCCACCTTTACCGTCACGCCCTGGCATCTTCCATCGGGACCCGGGACCGTCGGGACCCGGGACCCGGGAGATGCCGGCTTCAGGTGCGGCGATTCTCGCCAACATCCCGCCGATGCGCGGGGTGCGATTCTCGAACCCGGGAAAAACCTTGCGCGCGCTCCCGGGTCCCGGGTCCCGGGTCCCGGGTCCCGTCAAATCGCCGTTATCGGCGCCGGCATCTCCGGCGCCACCGCCGCCCACGCCCTGGCGGAACGCGGCCTCCGGGTCCGGGTCTTCGAGCAGGGCCCCGGGCCCGGCAGCGGGGCCTCCGGCAATGACCAGGGTATCCTCTACGCCAAACTGTCTCCCAAACCCGGCCCCAACGGGGATTTCAACCTGCACGCACTGCTGTTCGCGCTGCGCTACTACCGCAACTACTGCGCGGGTGCGGCGCATTTCTGCGGCCTGCTGCAACTGGCGCAGAGCGACAAAGAGCGGGAGTTGCAGCGGCAGGTCGCCGAGTGGCTCGACTTTCACCGGGCCGGGGAGCTGGCCCGGGCCGTTGACGCGGTCGAGGCCGGCAGAATCGCCGGCCTGCCGCTGGATTTCGGCGGATTGTATTTCCCCTCCGCCGGCTGGCTGGAACCGCAAAAAGTCTGCGCGACACTGCTGCAGCACAAAAATATCGAACTGCACTGCAATACGGCAGTCGAGAAACTGCAGCAACGAGAAAACGGGTGGTTACTGCAAACCTGTAGGAGCGGCCCGGCCGGGAGCGGCCCATGGCCGCGATCTGACTTTCCGCCGGAACAGATGCCGAACGCGGCCAGAGAATTTTCAGCAGACGCGGTGATCGTCTGCACCGCCAACGGCATGACACAGTTTGCTCAAACCGATCCCCTGCCCCTGCGCCCCATCCGCGGCCAGGTCTCCAGCGCGGCCGCCGGCTCGCAGTCACAGAGGCTCGAAACCGTGCTCTGCGGCGAGGGTTACCTGGCACCCGCTTTTCGCGGCCGCCACACCTTCGGTGCCACTTTCAGGTTAAAGGAAACACAGACCGAATTGCGTGAAGCGGAGCACCGGGAAAACCTGGCCAACCTGACCGAGCTGCTGCCACAGATAGCCGGGGAGTTTTCCACCGACCCGATGCAAGGCCGCGCCGCGGTGCGCGCCGCCACCCCCGATTACCTCCCGGTGACCGGGCCTGTGCCCGACTGGGAATCGTTGAACAACACCTACGCGGCACTGGGTAAAAACCGCAAACAGCTGATCGCGCAGACCGCCGGCTACCAGCGGAACCTGTTCGTCCTCGGCGGGCTGGGTTCCCGCGGATTCACCTATGCGCCGCTGGCGGCGGAAGTGCTCGCCGCCTGGCTCTGCGGGGAAGTGATGCCGGTCAGCTGTGACCTGGTAAAGGCACTGCACCCGACGCGCTTTGCCATTCGCGCCCTGGGCAAAAAGAAAGGGGACTGAATCCCTTTGTAGGAGTGGCGGGGCGGCCATCCGCCCATGGCCGCGATCAATAGCGGGTCGGGGTGGTGTAGCCACGCACCGTCAAGCCTCCGGAACAGTTGAGGCCAGCAAACTGCCGCTGCCGGAACCGCAGGCCACAATGGATTTCATCGCCGCCTCCACGGTGACGTTGGGCAGGATCTCAACACAGTCCGCCGGCACATGAAACACGAAACCGGAAGTGGGCACCGGCGCCGTGGGCACGTACACGGTGTAGTCGCCATTGGCGTGGCGGGAGGTGACGATGGCGGTGACGGAAAGCGGGTTGTCGGCGCCGTGAATGCGCACCCGCGCCACCGGCCCGGACAGCACCCCCTCGCCACCGCCACCGATAAACTGCAGCACCAGGTCCTTGATGGTGCTGTAACCGGGCGCCAGGCGGCTCAGCCACCGGTCCACGTGATTGTGCATCCAGCGCCCCACCCCGGTCTTGACGACCAGCCCGATCAGGAAGCAGCCGCCGAGAATCAGCCCTATCACCGCCAGCTGGGCGAGGGTATCCTTGATCTTCGTATGGGTTTCCATCCACTGGGTGGCCGGCGCCACCAATTCGCTGACCTGGCCAAACAGCCATTGGAACAGCAGAATGAAAATGGCGATGGGCAGCACCACCGCCAGTCCGCCCAAAAGGGTCAAGGTGATAAAGGTTTTTACTCTGGTCATAATTTTCCAATGCGAATACTGAAAGCACTGTTGCTGGCGCTGACGCCCGTTGCGGCCCCGGTCGCGGCGGCACCGCTGCCGGAAACCCCGTTCGAACTGCTGGACGAGCGCAGCCGCCCGGCGGATCGCTTTACCCAGGGTCTCTATTTCGACGGCGAGCGCTGGTGGGAGAGCAGCGGGCTCTACCGGCGCTCCTGGCTGGCCGAGTATACCGACCCCGGCGGCAATCCCCTAAGACGCAAATGGCTGGCTGAGAACCGCTTCGCAGAGGGCCTGGCGGTGCACGGCGACAAGCTGTACCTGCTCACTTACAGGGCCGGCGAACTGCAGGTCTATCGCCGCAAAGACCTCGCCCCCGTGAACAAACTGAGTTACTCGGGCGAGGGCTGGGGGCTCGCCAGCGACGGCGAGCAGCTGATTATGAGCGACGGCTCCGACGAACTCACCTTTCGCAATCTGGAAACCTTCGAAGTCGAGCGGCGCCTGAAAGTGCACGGCGGCGGCGAGAAGTGGGCGCATCTGAACGAACTGGAATATGTGCGGGGGCTGATCTGGGCAAACATCTGGCAGGACACGCGCATCATCGCCATCGATCCCGCCAGCGGCGAAGTGCGCGGGCTGGTCGACCTGCAATCCCTGGCGCCGGAAAGGCGCCACCCGGACGTTGTAGCCAACGGCATCGCCTGGGATGAAAAGCGCAACGGACTCTGGGTGACGGGGAAATACTGGCCCGCGCTCTATCTGATCCGGCCCCGGGGTCAGCCGCGATAGACATCGATAACAGTCAGCACCCCACCGCCGCGCACCAGTTCGAGCGCTTCCCCGGAGATCTGCAGGCGGAAGCCGTGGCCCCGCGGCTGCAGGCTGATGCCTTCGGGACCGTTGGCGCCGTCGTAGAGCTGCGCATTGTCGCCGTCGCCCCCTCGCCACTGCACCCCCTCCACCCGGCGCATTCCGGGCAGGTGCAAAGTCAGGACCTGCAGGTCCACCGGCAGCGGGCGCAGCTCCACCCGCGCGATACCGCTGGCAGTGGCGACGGAAAAAGACAGTTGATTTTTCGGCGCCGGTTGCCAGCCGAGATGGGTGTCGGCCAGTGCGGACTGCACCAGGGAATGGCGAGGCGCCGTGGTCACGCATCCGGCGAGACCGACCATCAGCAGCAAAAAGAGTGTTATCGGGGCACGCATAGCGTTATCCATGCTATGACTATGGTCCGCCGATTATAGGCATTCTCCTCGATTTAAAAATGAAAAAAGCGACAAAATTGTGAAAATGTTCCGATAGCGGTGTGTACCCCATCTCGTCCTCAAGATGTCCTTCCGGCGGGCAAAGCACATCCGGCTGCTACAACGGCCTATCGAGACCCTCGTAGATATTGTCGAGTTTCTTCATGCGGTCGTCGTAGGCGGCCTCGAGACATCGCACGTCGCTGCCACATTGGCGGCGCTCCGCCAGCCATTTGCGCTGCTGCTCCTGAATGTCGCCCCGCTCTCCCATCGCTACCAGTCCCAGGAGATAGTGATATTTCGTGCTCATTGCGACATCTTTGTCATCGAGGGAGGAGTTGGCACATATAGCCTTTTCATCTGGATGACTGGCCTTGGCACAGTTGAAACTCGCGGCCTGCCCCAGAACCGGAGCCAGGGCCAGCAAAAGGACTCCGGTATACCGATGTACTTTCTTCATGGTCGCTTCCGTAGGTCGAGGAGGTTAAAGACAGCATAGTGGAAATTTGAGCCACCTGCCGCTTGATGGCCTTCGGCTCAGCCGGGCAGGAGGGACGCGATCACCCCGAGCGCCTCCCACCCAACAGAACCCCCGCCAGCCGTTCGATATGCGCAAAAGGCGAGAGCGTCACCAATCGTGGCCGCAGTAGCAACATAAGACGTTATACTCCGCCCCCATGCGACAGATCCCACAAGACCCACAACAAATCCTCGAACACGTCTTCGGCTACAGCGCCTTCCGCGGTCCCCAGCGGGAGATCATCGACACCTTGATGGCCGGCGGGGACGCGCTGGTGCTGATGCCCACCGGCGGTGGCAAGTCCCTCTGCTACCAGATCCCGTCGCTGGCGCGGCCCGGCTGCGGGGTGGTGATCTCGCCGCTGATCGCCCTGATGCAGGACCAGGTGGAGGCACTGCGGGCCGCCGGGGTCAACGCGGCATTCCTCAACTCCTCCCTGCCCTTCGACGAGGCCCAGGCCATCGAGGGCGCGCTGCTGCGCAATGAGCTGGACCTGATCTACCTGGCGCCGGAGCGCCTGCTGCAACCGCGCACTCTGGAGCTGCTGCAGCGGATCGAACTGTCGCTGTTCGCTATCGACGAGGCCCACTGCGTGTCCCAGTGGGGCCACGACTTCCGCGCCGATTACCTGCATCTGAACTGCCTGCACGAGCAGTTCCCCAATGTGCCGCGTATCGCCCTCACCGCCACCGCGGACAGGCGCACCCGGGAGGAAATCGCCCACCGCCTGGACCTGCAGGAACAAAGAGGCGCGCGACATTTCGTCAGCAGCTTCGACCGCCCCAATATCCAGTATCGTATCGCCCAAAAGGACAACCCCCGCCGCCAGCTGCTGCAGTTCCTGCGCGAGTCACAGGAAGGCAGTGCCGGTATCGTCTACTGCCTGTCCCGCAACAAAGTGGAGAATACCGCCGACTGGCTGTGCCAGCAGGGCTTTACAGCCCTCCCTTACCACGCCGGCCTGCCCGCGCCGTTGCGCGCGGAACACCAGCGGCGCTTCCTGCACGAAGAAGGCGTGATCATCGTCGCCACCATTGCCTTCGGTATGGGCATCGACAAACCGGACGTGCGCTTTGTGGCCCACCTGGACCTGCCCAAGAGCGTCGAGGCCTACTACCAGGAGACCGGCCGCGCCGGGCGCGACGGCGAAGCGGCCACCGCGCTGTTGCTCTACGGCCTGGAGGACGTGGTGAAGCTGGCGCAGATGGCGGAATCCTCCGAGGGCAGCGAGGAGCACAAGCGGCAGGAGCGCGCGCGACTGAACGCCATGCTCGGCCTGTGCGAGATCACCAGTTGCCGTCGTCGGGCCCTACTGCATTATTTTGGAGAGGAGATGCCCACTCCCTGCGGCAACTGCGACACCTGCCTGGAACCGCCGCAGACCTGGGACGGCACCCAGGCCGCGGCCAAACTGTTGTCCTGCGTCTACCGCACCGGCCAGCGCTTCGGCGCCGCCCACGTGATCGACGTGCTGCGCGGCTCGGAAAACGAAAAGGTGCGCAAGTTTGGCCACCAGAACCTCTCCACCTACGGCATAGGCACGGATCTATCCGCTGCCGAATGGCGCGGTGTGGTCCGCCAACTGGTGGTGCGCGGCTACCTGGAGGTGGAGGGGGAATTCAGCAGCGTCCGGCTGACCGAAGCTTGCCGCCCACTGCTCCGCGGCGAGGAATCCATCCAGTTGCGCAAGCTGCCGCCAAAAGCCGCCCGCGCGGAAACCCGCAGGACCGCCGCCCCGGCGACGGAACTCACCGCCGCCGACGAACCTCTTTGGGAGGCCCTGCGCGCCTGCCGCAAGCAACTGGCGGAAGAAAACGGCGTGCCGCCCTATGTGGTCTTCCACGATGCAACCTTGCGTGAAATGGCCAGCGCCAAGCCGCAAACTCCGGAGGAGCTGCTGGCCATCTCCGGGGTGGGCGACAGCAAGCTGGAGCGGTTTGGCGATGCCTTTCTGGCGGTTTTGCGGGAATATCAGTCCGCGCCGGTCGATTAATATATTTAGCACACGGCAAAACTTTCAGGCCCCCTCCCCGCTTGCGGGGGAGGGGCTGGGGGAGGGGGCTCCCGGCAACGCCTTCCCCTCTCCCCCAACCCCTCTCCCCGGAGGGGAGAGGGGAGCGAACGAACACAGCCTAGCCGAGCCTACAACCGAACAATCATTCGACTATTGTCAACGTTATTAACCGCCCCTAGACTCACCCCAAGCAAACAACAAAAACAGAGGTGGATCATGGCCCGGATCGACATTCGCGCCGGTTTGAGCAACGAGGAACTCGACGCCCACTGGATGCCGTTTACCGGCAACCGCCACTTCAAGTCCGAACCGCGGCTGTTTGTCAGCGCCGAGGGCATGCACTACACCACGGCGGACGGCCGCTCGGTGCTGGACGGCTTCTCCGGCCTCTGGTGCAGCAACGCCGGCCACGGCCGCAAGGAAATCGCCGACGCAGTAGCCCAGCAGCTCATCGCCCTCGACTACTCTCCCGCCTTCCAGTTCGGTCACCCGCTGGCGTTCAAGCTGGCCAGGCGCCTGGCGGACATGGCGCCGGGCGACCTGAACCGGGTCTTCTTTTGCAACTCCGGCTCCGAGGCCGCGGACACCGCGCTGAAAATCGCCCGCGCCTACTGGCGCGCCGCAGGGCGGCCGGAAAAGAACCGCCTGGTGGGCCGCGCCCAGGGCTACCACGGGGTGAACTTCGGTGGCATTTCCGTGGGCGGCATGGTGGGCAATCGCAAAACCTTCGGCCCGGTGCTGGACGTGGATCACCTCCCCCATACCCTCTTGCCGGAAAACGCCTTTTCCCGCGGCCTGCCGGAACACGGCGGCGCGGCCATGGCCGAGCGGCTGATGGATATCATCAATCTTCAGGGGGCGGAAAATATCGCCGCGGTAATGGTGGAACCCTTCGCCGGCTCCGCCGGGGTAATACTGCCGCCGAAAGGCTATCTGCAGCGGCTGCGGGAAATCTGCGACCAGCACCATATCCTGCTGATCTTCGACGAAGTGATCACCGGCTTCGGCCGCACCGGTTCGGCATTTGCCGCACAGGAATTCGGCGTGCAGCCGGATATCATCACCACCGCCAAGGGCATCTCCAACGGCGCCGTTCCCCTCGGCGCGGTGTTTGTCCGCGAGGACATCTATGATGCCTTTATGCAGGGGCCGGAACAGTTTCCCGAACTGGCACACGGCTATACCTACTCCGCACACCCGGTGGCCTGCGCCGCGGCCATGGCGACCCTGGATATCTACGAAAGGGAAAACCTGTTCGCGCGGGTCCGGGAACTGGCGCCGCATTTCGAGGATGCCCTGCACGGCCTGAATGGCGAGCGCCACGTCATTGATATTCGCAACTACGGCCTGGCCGGCGCAATCCAACTGCAACCCCGCGAAGGCGAGCCGGGCAAACGCGCGATGGAAGCGGTGCTGGAAGCCTACCAGCGCGGTGTACTGCTGCGCTGGACCGGCGATACCATCGCCGTCGCACCGCCGTTTGTTATCCAGCGGGAGCAGATAGACCAGATTGCGCAGACGCTGTCAGAAATTCTGCGGGAAATTGACTGACCCCTGCAGGAAACTGCTTGCAGGGCCACGCCGCGCGCTTACAAAGCACAGCTTTGTGCGCGGTGTGGCGACCCGCCAAGGATGGCGGAGCCGGGGCAGGATCGAAAGCGAAATTGTAGCGCCAGGGACGGCGAGCACTGAGCTTGCCACCCGCAGTTTCGCCTGCAAGCAGGCTCCTACAAAGAAAAAATCGTAGGATGGGCAAAGCAAAGCGTGCCCATCGCCGCGGCCCAGGCCACCTGCCCCGCTTGGCGCAACACGCCGCCGATCAAGCGGGCGAGGCTATTGCCCACTTTCTTTCTTCTGCCACCGAACAGCTTACCGGTCCCCTTCCTAAAAACAAACAAGGCAGCCCTAAGGCTGCCTCAAACGTGTGGCGTGGTAGCACCGCATTAGAAGGAATAGCGCGCGCCTATTGCGAAGGTGCGGCTGTAGATGGACGAGCCGAAGTTGTAGATATCCGGATACTCATAGTAACTCTGGTATAGGTCATCCAACAGATTAGTTGCGTCGAAGGTGAGCGTCAGGTTCTCCATCGGCGTATAGCTGGCCTGGAAGTCCAGGCTGGTTTCCTCACTATTGTAGACACCCACCGGGTTGGCGAACAGGCGGTCCTCGTGGTGATGCAGGAAATCATCGCGCCACACGTAGGAGAGACGCATATCCAGGTCACCCTTGTCATAAGCGAGAACTACGCTGTAGGAGCTGTCGGAAACACCGAACATGGGGACTTCCACCTGGCCGGTCTTGTCACCGTTATTGTCGAACTCATCCACCTTCTGCTCGGAATCCAACGCCGTATAACTCGCCTGTACACCCAGCCCATCAAGGAAGTCCGGCAGGTTCTCCGGGAAGTAAACGACACCCAATTCCAGGCCCTGCAAGACGCCGTCGGAGCTGTTTGTGGGCTGAGTGAGCGCGAAACGCCGCTCTTCCGTTTCACCCTCCGGCTGGTGCCAGACCACACGCCGGGAACTGACCTCAAAGCCTTCGATATCGCGGTGGAACAGGGTTCCGTAGAGTGCGCTCGACTCGCCGAAATACCACTCCAGGGAGAGGTCGAAGTTCTGCGACTCGGTGGGCTCCAGGTCGGGGTTGCCACCGTTGGCTTCCGCCAACCCTATATTGGTAAGATCATCGCCCCAGTTAATATAGGAATTGAGAGAGGCGAACCCCGGATAGCGCAGCGTCTGGGTGTAGGCAAAACGGGCCATCAGCTCGTCATTGATATGCCAGCGAGCCACCAGGGTGGGCAGCAGCTTTCCGTCGCTGGAAGATGCGGAACTGAAATACCCCTCTTCTCCGGGCTCAGACTCTAACTCCATATCCCGTTTGACGTGTGCATAGCGCAGCCCAATTTCACCATCGACGGGGCCGGCTTCAAACAGTGCCTGGGCATACAGGGAAGTGGTAAGTTCCTCAATCTCGAAAGTCTGTTCAAGCGCCTGCTTTTCGAAACGCCACATCCGGCGGTATTGATCCGCATTGGCAGCGATATGGTGGCCATCGGCCACGGCCCAACTGGTGGGTATGTTCGCGCGGCCATCGAAGAAACCGCTGGAGGTGTAGGTCAAGGCCGGGTCCAGTGTATCGAGCATTACAGGATCATCTTCACCCTGTCGCCGGTGGAGAAACCCTCCCTGATCCGCGGCGCCCGGGTTGTAGTCCGGATCCTGGGGGCGTGTATACTCGGCAGCGGTGCGCTGTTCGATACGCAGGCCAAAATTGGCAGTGTGGAAGAACCCCCGGTCCAGCGCAAAATCGCCGTCGATCTTCCAGGTCAGTGAGTCGCCTTCACTGGCAGAACCTGTATCGTACAACTGGGCCGCAAGCCACTGGCTTGAATCAGCCAGATTGCTTTCATCTACATCCGGAGTTTCCGGGTTGTCGTAGTGAGAAAGCGCCGACACACCGCTGCCTGTATTGAAGTCGACATGCAGGCCGTAGGCCCCGGCACGCTCGGAGCGCATGGCAATGAAATCGCTCTCAAATTCACTTTTCTGGGCAATGATCTCCGAGCGGAGCTGGAAGTCGTCGCTGATATCCCACATGCCACCCAAGGCATAGAGATAGCTGTCGGTCTTACTTACATCCAGGTCACCACTGGCAAAGCCAAAGGGGGAAGCAACATCGCGCTCTTTAACGATATTGGTTCCCGGGAACAGTTCCACATCCCCCCCGGGCAGATGGGAGTGGTCGGCCCAAGAGTCTACGAAAGAGAAATTGAGGGAATTGAAAAGTTCATTGCGATAACCATTGTAAAACGCTTCGAAGAGGTATTCCGAGCTATCGTTGGGCGCCCACTGCAGGGAAATATTCGCCGCCGGCCGCTCTCGCTTACCCTTGCCATCCACTGAGAAAACAGCGTCGCGGCCAATCAAATACTCCACATCTTCACCGTTAATATTCACGGTGGACCCGGGAGCGAAGGGCATCCCCTTTTCAAGGCCTTCTTGCCATACATCTTCTCCGCCAGTCTCCGGGCTACCATTGAATATTCTCTGGTAAGGCACAAAGCCATCGGGGGCATCGGCGCCCACAAAGAGTACGCCTGCGCCGGCGGTAACACTCTGATCACGGAAATTGGTTTCCGCATAGGAAACATTGACCAAGGCACCGAATTCACCGGCGGAAGTTTCCCAGCGATTGCTGAACAGCGCACTCAGGTTGGGATCAGTGGAGTCCGCCTGCTCCTGGTGGATACCGCGGCCAGCCAATACAACCTTGCTGCCATCGAAGTCAAAAGGCCGACGGGTGTGAATATCCACCTGGCCGGCGATACCGCTTTCGAGCTGGCTGGCGGAACGGGTTTTATAAACATCCACCCGGCCGAGCAGACTGGCAGGAATATCGGCGAGGGCCGCCGCACGACCGGTGAAGTCAGAGCCGGGGCTGGGAGAGGTAAAGATCTGACGACCGTTGACTGTGGTACCCACGTCGGTCAGGCCGCGAATGGATACACCGCTCACCTCACCGGCACCGCGGTCGGTCACCTGCACACCGGTCACCCGCTGCAGCGCCTCCACCACGTTGTTATCCGGGAACTTGCCGATATCCTCGGCGACGATGGAATCCACTATCTGGATTTTTTCCCGCTTGATTTCGATACCCTTCTCCAGACTGGCGCGCACGCCAGTCACCACGATCTCCTCCACCATTTCCGCATCCTGCGCCTGGGCCACCTGCATGCCGCTCAGGGCGGTTGCCGTAGCTATGGACGAACAGAGCAAACGTTGTTTGAACATACTTTCATCTCCATCTGAGTTTTATTATTTTATTGCCGAAACCCTGGGCCCGACCTGCAGCCCCGGGAATCAGCACGCAATCCCGCCAACATCGCCCACGCACGGCCGCAAAACAAACGGTGAGGAAGACTTTGGTGGCTTTCAGGGCCTGAATAGCGCTCGCTGAGCACATAACCCATATCGACATCGGGAAGAGCGCCTGTGTACAGCTCAGCGCAGGAGGAATTGCACGGCTCGATGGCGACCGCATGGAAGGCGGCCGTAGCGGCAGGCACGCGGTGTGAACGCGGCTTCGATCATCGCTTGTCCCTCTCTCGTTATTATCCCGCGCGTACTGCGACCTTGGCCGGTACGCACCTCTTGCGTTCTTGCGTTCTTGCGTTGTCGGGGCACTCCTTCGAGCACGACCACAGGCACGAGTATGGCCACAGGCCAGCTCTACCCCTATTTGTATTACAATTGTGCATATTATCTAGCAAATCAGCAGCCGTCAACGATAAAAAGACGCCTTTTATTATACTTTATGATCATTAAATCGAATTTTTACATTTCCCTGAAGCACTTCCCAACCGCCGCCTTCAGCCCTCTCCTGACGGAAACTTGCCAATAATTACAGTGGCCTGTATTTTTTATAAACTGAATGCAATTCCTTCCGTTCAATTCAGGTTTAAGGCTACCAGCCAAGGATAGGTGTACTCTTGTCAATCAAAGCCATCCTCTTCGACCACGACGGAACCCTCGTGGACTCGGAGCCCGCACATTTCAGGATATGGAGAAAGGTGCTTTCAGGCTACGGCGTAGACCTGAGTGAGCAGCAGTACAGGGATCATTACGCGGGTGTTCCAAGCCGGGCGAATGCGGTCGATATGGTTTCCCGCTTTTCCATCGAAGCGGAGCCGGATTCTCTCGCAAGGGAAAAGGTGCTCGCGATGAGCGACTTTATATCCCGGACGGCATTTCCACTGATGCCCGGCACCCGGGAGACAGTCCGTCGTTTTCACGCGCTGGGCCTGCAGCTGGCCATAGTTACCGGCTCCGGGCAGGAAGTGGTAACCGCCACAACGCGTACCCACTCCCTCCTGTCCCTGTTTGCAACCGTAGTGTCCGGGGACGATGTACAGCGCAACAAGCCACACCCGGACGGCTACCTGCTGGCCATGCAACGTCTCGGCCTGTCTGCGAAGGAATGCCTCGCCGTCGAGGATACGGAAGCCGGCCTGAACGCGGCCACCGAGGCAGGCATCGATTGCCTGGTGGTTCCGAACGATATGTCCACGCACCACGACTTCTCCAGGGCAAGGGAGAAATTCGCGCGGATGGATGAGGTCGGGGAGTGGGTGGAGAGAAGACTTCTGTGAAAAAAGGCGAACACCGTGTTCGCCTATCTCATGAAGTTTTATTGCGAGTATTGATGGAGGTCAGTTAAGGGCAACCACCAGCACCGACTTGGCCGGCACTTCGAGGGTCAGGCTTCCGGTATTCGCCTTGGCCTGATAACCCGCGGGTTTTACAGCCTGCGGTTTTGCGAAGGTATTGTGTGCGTCCATTTGATTGGCGGTCAGCAACTGCCCTTCCGCTTCCTTAACTTCCTCGCCCTTGACGCGCACCGCTACCTGCTGGGCGGAGTCCGGGTTCAGGTTGACCAGGGAGAGGTAGAGACGCCCATCCTTGCCGCGGGCGGCGGAGGCGCTGATGGCGGGGACGGTAACGTCACCGTGGCGATAGCTCAGCGGGTTCTCGATCTCCAGTGGCAGCGCGGTGGCGTCCTGGAAAACCTTGTACATACCAAAGGTATGGTAGGTGGGCGTCAGCAGCATCTGCTCGCCTTCCGTGAGAATCATGGCCTGGAGCACATTCACCATCTGTGCGATGTTGGTCATGGTCACCCGGTCGGCGTGATCATGGAAAATATTGAAGTTGAGCGCTGCTACCAATGCGTCGCGCAGGGTGTTCTGCTGATACAGGAAGCCGGGCTCGCGTCCCTCCTCCGGGTTGTACCAGGTGCCCCATTCGTCCACATAGAAGTCCAGTTTTTTCTCCGGATCGTTCTTGTCCAGCACCTTTTTGTTCTTGCGGATAAACTCATCCATGCGCAGTGTCTGCCACAGGGTGGATATCCACTGGTCTTCGCCGAAACCGGTGGAAGCGCCCTTGTCCTTCCAATCCCCGGTGGGCAGTGTGTAGAAGTGATGGCTGATACCGCCCGCATCGCGGATATTCGCACTGAGCACCTCGGTCCAGTCCGTGCGGACATCGGTTCCGCCGCTGGCCACCAGTTTCGGGCGCGTGCCGTGCGGGCTCTTGAGGAAGGTGGCGTAGTGGTTGTAGAGATCGGCGTAGTACTCGGGACGCATATTGCCGCCACACCCCCAGGCCTCGTTGCCCACACCGAAGTAGGCGACTTTCCACGGCTTGTCGCGGCCGTTTTTGCGGCGCTCTTCCACCACAGCCGAATTGCTGTCGCCGGTCATGTATTCCAGCCACTCGGCCATTTCCCGCGGGGTGCCGGTACCCAGGTTGCCGTTGACATAAGCTTCGGCGCCGAGCAGTTCCACCAGCTCGAAAAACTCGTGGGTGCCGAAGGCGTTGTCTTCGGGCACGCCGCCCCAGTGGGTGTTGACTCGCACGGGGCGCTGGTCGCGCGGACCTATGCCGTCGCGCCAGCGGTATTCGTCGGCGAAGCAGCCGCCTGGCCAGCGCACCAGCGGCACTTTGATCTCCCGCAATGCTTCGATCACATCGGTACGGAAGCCGCGGATGTTTTCGATCTCCGAATCCTCACCCACCCAGATCCCCTCGTAAATACCGCGCCCCAGGTGTTCGGCAAACTGGCCGTAGATATCCCGGTGGATGCGTGGGCCCGGCTGTGTACTATCGATTTCAATCCGGCTGATTTCCGCCGCGGACAGCGGCAGGGACAAAGTACAGGCGGCGAGTGCCAACCATCTTCTTATTGGCGTTTTCATGGGTTTCCTCTCTATCATTTATTGGATTATTGATAAAAAAAAGGTGGTATACATCTACCTAATTACCACCGTTGCTAAGCTATGATATACTGTATATCCATACAGTCAAGTCATTAATTTACAAGGAATTCGGTCATGGCACGCAACAAGGTCCAGTTTCAGAAAGGCATCAGTTTGGGCGATTTTATTAAAAA
>NZ_JBOFOC010000205.1:0-12527 GCF_051659245.1 Microbulbifer sp. | reverse complement strand
AGTGTCTTTTCCGACACTGCCGACACTGCCGACAGCGAATCTTGTGACTGCAGGACAGGTGGGTATAATCGGTCTGTGCCGGAGAGCACTTCCGGCAACAATAAATATTAAAAGGATAAGCGGACTTGCCCACAGGGCTGTCCTGCAGGAGGAAACATGGCTGTTTTCAAATCACTCGACACCGCCGCACCCGACTATATCGTCGATGTGGACTTCGATACCCAGACACTGGAACTGAAGCTGCCCGTTCAGAACCTGTCGGTCCTTGCCGGAAGCAATCTGCTGCTGCGTTTTCGAAACCTGCCCTCGGGCTGGTCTCCCATGGTGGAATTCAGCGACAACGACGGCCATACCATCGTTGCCGGAGGCCCCTTCGAGCAGTTGGTGGTGGGGCGCAATCAGGTCCTGGCCGTCAACGCCCAATCGGATACCTCCCTGTTCCAATTCCGCGCCCTGATCCAGCGGGGATTCGGTGTCCACAATGAGGACAATTCCGCAATCATCTTCTCCCAATGGCTCCCCTTCGAACTGATGCGGGAATCCGAGGAAAAGCGCCTGATCACAATCCAGGTACTCCCAGACGGAGAGGGCCTGACAGTGAACCCGCTTCAGGTCACTATCAAAGGTGGAATGCGGGTTGTCTGGGATTTCAGCGAAGTTGCCAGGGAGCACCACCAACCGCTGGTTGTCTACGGACGGCCGGTACTGGAGCAGCCGCCAGCGGACCCCCAGGCTTTTTTTGGACCCCACGAAAGCTTTGTTTATCGCGGTAATACCTTGGTGGGGGGCAATGGCAATAATGGTATCAAGGGGATTTATCGCTATGGGGTTTATTTGCTGGATGTCAGTACACGGGCGATTGTTGTTAGGTCCAGCGGTGATCCGCAGACGGATAATGAAGGAGAGGCAACCAGTTCCAACTGATCTTCTTAATTTTCAATTCAGACGAAAATCTAATGCAAATTAAAAAAGAAAACCACTATGAATATTAAATCTCATATAAAGGCGGGCCCGTAGACGGACAACGAGGATGAGGCAACCAGCTTCAACTAAACTTCTAAAAGTTCAATTCTAAAAAAAACTCGATGCGAGATAAAAGGATAACTCCATGAAAGTTAAATCTCATATAAAAGCTGGACCACAAACTGACAACGAAGGAGACTCAACGACTGCAAAGTAAATTATGACCAAGCACTCAAAAAAAACAATACACCAAAATTAAAACAAAGGCTCACATATAAATAACAAATATTGACCCATAGACTTACCTAATTAACAAAAGGAGACACAGCAGCATAATCCGATAACATACTATTCCTAGGTATAAAGCTCGCTTACTTAAAGAGACTTTCTATCCTCTTCAAGGATAGGCACAGAAAGGGATAAAAAAACCGGCAGTTTAAACCAGCGATCATCCATACCTCCACGCAATGCTGCGCGGGCGTTAACCCGGGCTGACTCATATTCTCCAGCCAGCGCATAGACCAGTGCGGCTTGATAAGCGATTTCGGGGTCTTCAGATGATTTTACCAGCGCTTCCAGAGTAAGCTGGATAGCTCTTCCATATCGTCCCAAATGTGCCAAACACTGGGCCTCGATCATTTTTTCATATACATCAATACTTCCGGACAACCTCTGAGATTCAAGTATCTCTTGATACAACTCCAAGCCTCGCTTCTTATTTCCCAAAGCCATTTCTGCATCCGCAAGATTTAACATGACGACCAAACTACCCGGCTGCAACTTCAAGGCATGAACAAATTGTATATGCGCCTCACGATAATCGCCTTTCAACATAAATGCCAATCCTAGATTGACAAAGTAACTCCGATGCTGTTTTCGTTTTAACAAATTTTTATAAATTTCGATAGCACGATTTACATCCCCATAGAGCAATTCCACCAAGCCAGACCTCCCCAAGGCAATAGTATTTTCTGGAGTTAGTTTTAAAATTTCAGAAATATGGATTCTAGCTGTATTCACATCACCAACACGTATAGCCAGCGCTACAGCACGATGCCTCTCACCGATAGGCAGTGGGATGGCTTCAGAGGCTTCCGTAATTAAATCTTTGGCAACAGAAAAATCTCCACGCAATTCAGCCAATCGAGAATTCAGTAACAGTACTGAAGGGTCTCCAGGAGAAATTTCCACTAGACGCTCTAGCAAGCTTTCAATACGGTTTATGTCATTGTAGCTAATCGCTAGCTTTATTTGTCGCTGCAAAATAAGTGTAGAATTCGGGTGATAATCACGCAATCGGCTTAATAGTTCAGCAATTCTTCCCTGATAATAAATTTTCCTCGTATCAGTAAACAGGTCATATGCTAAATCTATAGCTAACACTTCCGCCGCTGGAAACATAGTAGTTTGATCAATCAAAACATTGAGGTCTTCAAACAAATCCTGACGATCTCCAATACCTTTATATAAATCCGAGTAAATTTTGTAAAAATGTTGATAATTATAAACAGATAAAGAGGTATAACTTCTTGACACCACTGGTTCAGTATCATTATATAGAGCCAGAACTTGTGAAAACACGGTTTGGGCACTTTGCTCTGTATGTCTTCGAGGCATCGAAAACTGTACCTGTCTAACCAGAACACCGTCTGCGCTACGAATTCTTTGCAACTGTACGTTGCCAAGCGGATTCTCCGGTTGGAATTGGATATGAATCCACTCATCGGAACCGGCGAGCTTCGCCAGCTGCGCAATATTTGAATCTCCCACTGGTGGCTGGTGATAGAGCACCGGCTGTACCGATCCCAACAGATGCAAACCATTGACAACACTGCTCCAGATCACAGCATCCATCGGTGTCCCCTCCCCCTTCCGGTAATACTCCGGCTGAGCCAGGAAGACGCGCAGCTGTCGCTCTGAGACACTGGGTTCGGAGACTAAATACATCAACAACCCCAAAAATGCAGTAAAAATCAGAGGCAACCAGCGTCGAATTATAGGCACAAAAAATATCTGACGCTTTATTCTGCACCTGGGTACGCCGACATTATCGTAAAAACCTTGCAATACGACTATCACGTCGCCGAGTGCCGAAAGACGATGGTTGGGATCTTTTTCTAACATCCGCAGAACCAGATCAGCCAAGGCCGCTGGCACTTTCCGCCGCAGGATTTCAATACCTTCAGGCATACGATTAAGCAGGCTATTTAGAGTGGCAGCGGGGTTATCTGCAGAGAACGGGCGCTGCCCGGTCAGCATTTCGAAAAGTACACAGCCGAAAGAAAAAATATCGCTGCGGTAATCGATGGGACGCCCCATTACGAGTTCCGGCGACATATACGGAATGGTGCCGGCCAGCTGCTGCAGGTGCTCTCCGCTATCGGAAATGGTCTGCAATTCTTCGAACAGCCGCCAGCGTGCCAGACCAAAGTCCAGGACTTTGGCGCGACCGGCCAGGTCAATCATGACATTCGAGGGCTTGAGGTCAGCGTGAACCACTCCCGACTGGTGGGCGTAGTGAAGCGCTTCGGCAATTTGCAGCCCCAGACGCACGGCCTTATCGAGGGCCATACCATCCGGCAATAGGTGAGCTGAAAGCGTATCGCCACGAATATATTCCATGGCAATACAAGGCCCTTCGCCGACAAAGCCGTAGATGGTGACGATACCTGGATGCTGCAGGGAGGAGGCAATTTTCGCCTCGCGAATCAACCGCTCGACACGCCCTTCCGGACCGCCGGCCGAATCAACATATTTGAGGGCCACATCGCGGTCGAGCACGCTGTCGCGAGCGCGGTAAACCACGCCCATACCCCCGCGGCCGATTCTCTCGACGACCCGGTAACCGGCAACGCTTGTCGGATCCAACACACTCCCCCGGGCATTACTCTGGCCTTTGATTATTGTTCGGGATGCAACTTGGAACGCGGCGGCGACTATATCATAATCGACGGGAACCAGTTCTCAGGAGGAGTGCTGTGTAATGCCCATCGGCGACCGGGAAACAGACACATCGGAAGACACCCTGAGTGCCTCCCGCCGATTCCAGTTCGAAGGCGAACTACTCCTTCCCACACTTACTATTCTCTGGCATCCGGATCGCCGCTGCATCGGCGCCAGCACTCCCGTACTGTGGAATCGCGCCGGTGAATTCGGATTGTCCCGCTGGGCGCCTCTGTTCCAGCAGGATGACAGCTCCGAATTCTCCCTGGACGACCGCCGTATCTCCCGCAACCCCCTGCTGCTGAAACAGCTGGCGGAGGGAATCTCGATTCAACCGCCCTCCACCACCATGCCGGTGCAGGTCGACGAAGAGCAGATTGAAAGCCCCCTCACAGTGAATGAACAATCGCTCGAGGACGGCGTTGCCATCTGCCTTGGGCGCCGGGTGGCACTCTGCCTGCACAGAGCACCGCCACAGCGTGAACACTGCCCGACCGGCCTGGATTTGATCGGCAGCGGCCACCGTATGCGCCGGGTGCGCCAGCAGATCCGCCGGGCGGCGCACGCCAATGCCAGTGTACTGATACGCGGTGAGAGCGGAACCGGCAAGGAACTGGTCGCCCGGGCTATTCACCAACTCAGCGGGCGAAGCGAACGGCCGATGGTCTCTGTGAATATGGCCACACTGGGGGGCGAGCTCGCCGCCGCCGAGCTCTTCGGTGTGCGCCAGGGAGCCTATACCGGCGCCCGCACCAGCCGGCCGGGCCTGATTTGCGAAGCGGACGGCTCCACGCTGTTTATGGATGAAATCGGCGATGCCAGCCCGTCGGTGCAAGTGATGTTGCTGCGGGTTCTGGAGGACGGCCGCCTGCGGCCACTGGGGGACAGCCGCGAACGCAGTGTGGACGTGCGCTTTATCGCCGCCACCGACCGCCCCCTGGAACCCGACGTGGAACGGCCCTTCAACCAGCCCCTGCGGCGCCGCCTGGAAGCGGTGTGCATTCAGCTTCCCCCTCTGCGCCAGCGGCGTGAGGATTTCGGGGAATTGCTGGCGGGTTTTGTCACCGAGGCGGAGGCCGAACTCGGTCACCCAATCCACATTCCCGCCGACCTGGTATGCACCCTGGCCATGCACCCCTGGCCCGGCAACGTGCGCGAACTCAGAAACTTCGTCACCCGCCTGGCCATCCATGCCGAGCCCGACGGAACCATTCGCTGGGATGACGAACTGGCGGAGCACCTGCATATCGATCCGCGAACGGAGGAAGCTGGCACGCCTCCCGCACCGAATCGCATCCGCTACCGGGACCCGGCCACCGTATCGGAATCCGATCTGCTGCGGGCGCTGAACGACAACGGCTGGCGGGTAATGCCCGCGGCCAGGTCCCTCGGTGTCTCGCGGACCTCCATGTACGCCCTGCTGAAACAGAGCCTTGAAGTGCGGCCCGCGGAGACAATCCCCGAGGAGGAAATTTACCGGGTTATGGAACAGGGCCCGGACCTGGACGCCTGGGCGACAAAACTCAAGACTCCCCGGGAGGCCCTGAAAAGGCGCATCAGCGCCCTCGAACCGGATCAGGCGTGATCAGGCGGGCTCGACGCCGGATTCCCCACCGGTGGAAATCCGCCCCAACCGCGCTTCATTGCCCTTCCCAGGCAATCCGGGAATATTCTGCGCCAGCAGCAGGGATATCCCGGCCATTCCCGCACCGCACCAGAACACCGCCGCCGGCGATACCAGCCACAATAATCCGAACAGCACCGGAATCACCACCGCGGCGATATGGTTGATGGTAAAGCTCACCGCGGCGGAGGCGGCGATATCGCGCTCGTCGACGATCTTCTGGAAATAGGACTTGATGGCAATGGCCATGGAGAAAAACAGGTGGTCGACGATGTACAGGGCTGCTGCCACTTCCGCGCTCTGCACCAGGGCGTAGCTACCGAACACCAGAATCAGGCCGATATACTCGATGGTGAGCGCATTGCGCTCGCCGAAGCGCACAATCAATTTGCCCACCCGCGGGGCCACGAAGAGATTGAGCAGATGGTTGAGGATAAACAGCAGGGCAATTTCCCCCACGCTGTAGCCGAATTTCTCCACCATCAGAAAGCCGGCGAAGACCACGAATATCTGCCGGCGCGCGCCGCTCATAAAGGTGAGCGCGTAGTAGAGCCAATAGCGCCTGCGCAGGATCAGTTTCTTGTGCTGGCTGTGCGGCTGGGGAAACTCCGGAAACAGCAGCCAGACCGCCACCACCATGCCCACGGTAACGCTTCCGCCCAGCAGATAGATCCAGTGGTACTCCAACTGCAGTAGGTCCGAAGTCAGCCATACCAGGCCGTAGGCCGCCAGAGAGGCCAGGGAGCCGGCGGCCACCATGCGCCCGAACCAGATGGCCGAAGTCCCCTTCGGCAGCCACTGCAGCGCCAGTGAGGTCTTCAGCGCTTCGTAGTAATGGAACCCCGTGGACATCAGCAGCGTGGTCAGCAGCAGGCCCGCGGTGGTCGGGAACCAGCCGGTGAGCGCCACTCCCAGGCCGGTGGCGATCAATGCCAGGAAGGCCAATCGCTGCTCGCGTACCAGCAACAACACGAAGATAACGGTGAAAGCCAGAAAACCCGGAATCTCCCGCACACTCTGCAACAGACCGATCTCGGCACCGGTAAAACCGGCCCGCTCGATCACGAAATTGTTGAGCAGCGCCTGCCAGACACCGAAGGAAAGCGGCATGGCCGCCGCCAGCAATAACAACATGATTTCCGGGCGGCGCCAGTTGTACAGGATACTCATGAGGAAGCTCTTCTCGAACGGCTTGGGGGAGTATGGGCAGATATTCTATCAACCCGGTGATCAAACAGGTCCTCCCCGATCTGCATGGTACTAAGTTAAGCGAAATCCCCCTGTAGGAGCCTGCATGCAGGCGAATTGAGGCCGCGGCAAGGCACCGGGAATGTTCGCCTGCAAGCAGGCTCCTACATGGAAGTTGCGCCGATGTTTTTCAGTTCTGGATTTGCACCCCGCGCAACGCGCCGCTCCATAGTACCAGCACAAAAGCCAACAGGCTCAGCATCCCCGCCCACAGTAGCGTAGTGAGCGGCGCGGCGTATTCACTGAGCACGCCGGCGCCGAGGGCGCCCAGAGCGGCGGACCCGAACAGCGCCAGCTGATAGATGGAAATAATCCGGCTGCGATACTGGTCCGGTGCCAGCAGCTGGACTATGCCGCGCCCCAGTGCTGCGGAGGCGGCGGCCACCGCGCCCCAGCAGGCGCACAGCAACATCAGCCCCAGCGGCGTGGGCCCGAAACTGATCGCCACCAACAGCGCCGCGCTGTACAGCAGGCACATCAGGATGCCCCGCCCGGGCTGCGCCCCCTGGCCCCGGCGCAGCAGGGTGACGGTGGCGGCGACGGTGCCGGCGACAAACGCCAGTTGCAGGGTCGCATAGTAGCTGGCGCCGCGGCCGCCAGCGCCACTATATTGCGCCGCCAGCAGTGGCAGTACCACCAGGAATACGCCGATATGCACGAAGCCATTGAAGGCCATCAGCGCGATCAGTTCACGCAGTGCCGGCCGGCGCCAGGCCTGGGACATCCCCTCGATAATCAGTGTCAGCGGCAGTTTTTCTTCCACCGGCACCCGGAGAGTTTTCTCGCGCAGGGAGAACAGGAAAACAGCGGCAATGGCCAGCACCACCACCTGCACGGAAAGCAGCAACTGGGGTCCCCATTGGTCAAAGCGGCTCGCCAGCAACATGCCCACCGCCTGTCCGCCGTATTGTGCCAGCATCATCCAGGTCACGGTTTTCTGCACGCGGCTCTCGGTAGTGTGCCCCTTCCTGTCCCGGGCGGTTCGCTGCACCAGGTTGTCCCGCGCCGGTTGCAGGAACGCGGTGCAGACACCGAGACAGACGCCGTAGAACAACAACACGAGTAAATCGGGCAGGCGCTGGGAAAAATACAGCAGCAGTCCGGCATGGCACAGGGCCAAGCCGATACAGGCCAGAGCCGCCACCGCGGCGGAATCGCGCCTGTCCGCCAGGGCGCCGCCAAACAGCAAAAATACCAGGTTCGGCAGCAGCACCGATGCCTGCACCCAGCCCAGGTGCAGCGCCGGCAACCCCACCACTGCCACTGCAATCCAGGGCAACAGTATGACCTGCAGGCCCGTGGCCAGGGAGGTGCCGCTGTAGCCGAGAAGAAATTTTTGCAGTCTTGGGGGCATATCGAGTGGTGAGCGGTTAATGGAAAGCAAGGGGTAGCAATTGTAGATACTTGTTTCGAGTAAACTCTATTTACTCGTCATACCGGCGCAGAATCGTCATGCCGGACTTGATCCGGAATGCCGGCCTCCGCCGGAATGGCGACTCACCACCAGCCACCGGCCACCCGCCACTGCCTCAGCAGCCGGCGCAGTTGTTTTTCCGCCTCCTGGTCTTCGCAGTAGGCCGCTTTCTCGAAGGCGGCGGTGATGCGCTCGGCCATGGGTCCCAGGTGCGGCTTCTCCGCGCGCACGCGGCGCGCGAAATCCCGCGGCGCCTCACCGGGGCGGCGTTCGATGCCCGCGCGGGCCAGGCGCCGACAGAATTTGCGGTACAGCCGGCTTGCCGGCGGCAGACGCCGGCCGCGGCCACTCCACCAGAGCCAGGACAATACGCACAGCAGCGCCGCGCCCAGCGGCACGGCGATAAACAGAGCGATACGCAGTGGGGACACCTCCCCCAGAATCCGCTGCAACAGACCCCGCTGCCTGTCGCTGTCGAAACTGACCACCGACTGATACCAGCGGTAGTTGATCATATCCCACTGCAGGCGCAGCCGGTTGAGCACGGAGACGCGGTGCAGGGGCAGCAGCGAGTCCTGCATAAACTCTTCCGCGGCGGCACTGCGCAGGCCGTCGCGAATACGCTCCGGGGAAACCGCCGCAGTGGGGTCGACCCGCCGCCAGCCCCGCCCGGGAATCCAGATCTCCGCCCAGGCGTGGGCGTCGTATTCGCGCACCAGCAGGTACTCCTCCTGTGCCACCCACTCGCCGCCCTGGTAGCCCGCCACCACCCGCGCCGGCACGCCGGCGGCGCGCATCGCGAACACATAGCTGCCGGCGAAGTGTTCGCAAAAACCCTGCTGGCTTTCGAACAGAAATTCGTCCACGGAATCCGCCCCCAACGCCGGTGGCTTGAGGGTGTAGACAAAACTCTGGTTGTAGAACTGCAGAACCCGCCGGGAGATCTCCTCGGTATCGGGATTTTCCGCGCGCAGTTCCCGCGCCCAGGCGCGGGTCCGCGGGTTGCCTCCCCCGGGCAGTTGCAGGTTGCGGCGGCGCTCGAAGTCGCTCAAATCGGGAGCAGCGCCGAGAGTCTCCCGCGGCCAGGTACGTACCTCGTAGGCAAAGCGGTTGTACACCGGCGCTTTCTTTAGCAGGCGGTCATCGGAGGTTTCCCCCACGCCATCGGTATCCGAGTGCGGCCGCGCCATGGCGAACAGCCAGCGGTTGCGGGTGGGCTCCTGGATCACCCGGTAGCGGTAGCGCGGGCCCACCGCCGGCAGCGGCTGTTGCGGCGGCCCCCAGCTGACCCGGCCGCCCTCCCGAGGGTCCACCCCGAAGCCCTGGCTCCAGCGCCGGCCGTCAAAGTCCGAATAGACCAGCCCGCGCCAGTAGCGCTGTTCCGGCGGCGGCACCGGGCCGTCGAAGGCGATGCGCAGGGCCGGCTTGTCGGACTTGGACAGCTGCGCGAAATCTCCCGGGCTCATGGAATCGCTGATGCCGGTGCTGGCGCCATCGGTGTTTTGCGGCACTGCCCACAGCGGGCCCAGGCGCGGCATTACGATAAACAGCAGCAGCATCAGCGGCACCGCCTGGGCCAGCAGGCGCAGGGAGAGCCCCAGGGCGCGGCGCGGGCTGGCGCTGGAGCTGCCCTGCTGGGCCGCCAGCGCGGCGGTGATCAGCACTACGCAGACCGCACCGTAGAAGGCGTGGGGAATAGTCTGCTCGAACACGAACAGGGTGGCGGCGACGAAATAGGCCAGCAGCAAGCTGAGGAAGGCGTCGCGGCGGCTGACCAGTTCCAGGTTCTTCAGCGTGAAGGATACCGCCAGCAGCGCCACCATCGGCTCCAGCGCGAACCATCGCCGGTAGGAAAGCGCCAGGCCGCCCACCGCCAGGGCCACCGCCAGCAACTTGACGGTGCGCCCGGGCAGGTCGCGGCGGCCGCGGTAGACCTCCAGCCGCCAGTAGACCGCGAAGGCCCAGGCGCAGACGATCCACAGTGGCAGGAGCGCAAACTGCGGCAGCAGCGCGGCGAACTGGGCGGCGAAGATCCACAGCAGGCTCTCCCGCGGCAGCATTTCCCTGCTCTGTGACATTCAGCCCTCCCCTGATTGCGACGGTAGGGTGCGCCGCCGCAGATAACTGCTCCATGCGTTTTCCGCATGGCCACAGTCCATGGCGGCCTCGCACCGGGACATTCTGCCACCGACTCCCACTCCCCGGCGGTGCGCACGGCGCACCCTACACTCCCGGATCATCAGGCCCCCTGCACCGGAAACAGCGCCAGCGCGCCCAACACCCGTTGCAGGTGCGGGTCGCCCAGCGCCGGGGCTATCTCGCTGCCCGGCAGCCGCAGGCCGTAGGGCGTCTGCTCCCGCTCCGCCCGCAGCGCCCAGTGGCACAGATTGCTCAGGCGGGTTTCCACATCGCGCCCGGCGAGCAGGTCCCAGTCGAGCCACAGGCGCGCATCGGCGGCGCTTTCGTACTCCTTGCTGTAGAGGTCGCGCCCGCCGGCGTATTGTTTCCAGGCCAGGTGGCGCAGGGAGTCCCCCGGCCGGTAGGGTTTGAGGCCGGCGAAGTCGTCGCCGCCGCGTGGCGCCTGCGGGTGGAAGGGGGAAAGTTGCTCGGACTCGCCCTCCCCCACGGCAGCGCCCACCGGCAGGGGGCCGGCGGATTTCGGGCGGGGGTAGACCAGGAATTCTATATCCAGGTCCACCGGGCTCCAGCAGCGGAACAATCCCAGGGGAAAGTGGCTCTCCACCCGAAGGCGCGGCGCGCGCTGCCGCCCGCGCTTGATCACTGGCAACGCCACCTGCACCTCGGCGCGGCTCTGTTCGCACAGATCCAGCTCAGCACCCTCTTCCGGCGGCCAGAAGATCCGTATCCGCTCCCGGGACCGCCGCCCCTCGCGACCGACCTGGATCCGGGCCTCGGCGTAGTCGCCGGCGAAGGCGGGGCGCGCTTCCAATAATTGCAATTGCACGCCGGAGAGGTTGGCGAAGGTGTGTACCGGCAGCACCGCGAACAGGCTGACCAGCAGGAAAGTGAGGGCAAACACCAGATTGTTTTCGTAGTTGGTGGCCAGCAGCCACAGCAGCGCGATCACCAGCAGGAAGGCCATGCCGGCGCGGGTGGGGAGAATGAACAGCTTGCCGTGGTCCAGGCCGACGCTGCGCGCAGCGGGGGCGCGGCGGCTCAGCCAGCGTTCCATTATGTCGCGCCAGCGGCCGGCCGACGAACGATCTGTGCTATTCGGGGCAGCCATGGATCAGGCCGCGATAATATCGACCTGGTGCATCAGGCGCTCCACCAGTTGGGTACTATCGCCCCAGTCACCTTGAGAGCCGCTGTGCAGCCGGTGCCCGACCACCGCCGGCAGCACCGCCTGCACGTCCTCCGGCAACAGGTGGCCGCGGCCGTGGATCAGCGCCCAGGCTCGGGCCGCGTGCAACAGCGCCAGGGCGCCGCGGGGGGACAGGCCGACGGCGCATTCGGGGCTCTGGCGGGTGTGCTGCACCAGGCGTTCGACGTAGTCCAGCAGGCTTTCGGAGGCCTTCACCTGGCCCACCAGGTGCTGCATTTTCTGCAGTGTGGCGCCGTCGATCCGCGGTTGCAGTTGGCGCAACTGTGCGCGCGGGTCGACACCGTTGAACAGTGCCCGCTCCGCCTCGCGGGTGGGGTAGCCCAGGCCGATGCGCATCAGGAAGCGGTCCAGCTGGGATTCCGGCAGCGCGAAGGTGCCCGACTGGTGCAGCGGGTTTTGCGTCGCGATCACGAAGAAGGGTTCCGGCAGCGGACGGGTCTCGCCGTCGATGCTCACCTGGCGCTCTTCCATGGCTTCCAGCAGCGCGCTCTGGGTCTTGGGGGATGAGCGGTTGATCTCGTCCGCCAGCAGCAGCTGGCTGAACACCGGGCCCTCGTGGAAGCGGAACTGGCCGGAGTCCCGCTCGAAGATGGACACGCCGAGAATATCCGCCGGCAGCATGTCGCTGGTGAACTGCACCCGCTTGTAGGACAGCCCCAATACCTGCGCCAGGGCGTGGGCCAGGGTGGTCTTGCCCATGCCGGGCAGGTCTTCGATCAGCAGGTGTCCGCGGGACAGCAGGCAGGCGAGCGCCAGCTTGACCTGATGCTCTTTGCCCAGCAGCACCCTGCCGATATCGGCGACGATATTGGAAATCAGTTTTTGCACGGCGAGTCCATTACTGCTCGGTTTTTCTGTTCGGAGTTTCCAGGCAATTGGCCCTGTTCTGAACTCCGTGGCGGCCCCGCTGCCGGGACCTTCGCATCGTGTTGTTGTAGGAGCGGCCCATGGCCGCGATCGGATTATCCGTATTCCCCGAACCCAGATCG